>JBPEXE010000099.1:0-8849 GCA_052031955.1 Saccharimonadales bacterium (SeqCode) | reverse complement strand
TAATTCTTTGCCGACTTGTGTAACACTCAACATTGGCATCCCCGGCTGGTTGAGCCAGGCGTTCATGAGTTGATTGACATCTTGGCCACTGGCACTTGAAAAAGCATCCCATAAATCGTCACGAACGGTATTTTGATAGGCGTGTTTCTTGAAGTAGGTAGCCAAGCCTTTGCGCCAGTCTTCCTCGCCAATGTACTCCATAAGCATCTTCAAAAGACGGCCACCCTTGGTATACACAATACCTGGGTCAAATAGCGTCTCTATTAATTCAGGATCATCAACCTCGACACTTATCGGCTGAATATTCTTATGAATGTCACGCGACGTGCATGTCAGGATGTCGCTAGACGCGTAATGCTCCCATTGATTCCACTCGGGGTGAATTGCGTTCAGCGCAACATGTTCCATAAGACTGGCAAAACTTTCGTTCAACCACAGATCGTCCCACCAAGCCATCGTTACGAGGTTGCCGAACCACATGTGTGAAATTTCGTGGGCTACAACCATCGCCACGTACTGTTCGTTGCTAACCGAACGATTATCGGGGTCGGCAAGCATGGCTATTTCACGGTAGGTGATTAATCCCCAGTTTTCCATAGCGCCGGCGTCAAAGTCCGGCAGGGCTATCATGTCGAGTTTTGGTAGCGGAAATGGCGTCGAGAAGTACTCTTCGAAGAAATCTAAAATCTTAACCGCTTCATCGGCCGCAAAATCGAGCAGTTTGGCTGGTTGAGCAGTTGATGCCCAGGCGCCAATCTGCACTCCATTGGCTGAAGTGCGCTCTACATTGTGAATGTCGCCGCAGGCAAATGCCAATAAGTATGCCGACATACGGGGTGTCTTCTCGAAGGTTGTGGTTTTACGCGTCCCGTCCTGTGATTGGCTGGCAATTGGTGTGTTTGAGAGCACGGTCGAATTTGTGTCGGTGGTGAGGGTGAGTTCATATGTAGCTTTGGCTGAAGGTTCATCGATGCAGGGAAATGCCTCGCGAGCATGATTCGCCTCGAACTGACTTGCGAGCAGGATTTTGTCCTCACCATTCTCCTTGAAGCGAGATGGGTAAATGCCCACCATATCATCAGTAATTGCTCCTTGAAATGAGATCTCGAGGTCAAGCTCGCCCTCGGATAACTCAGAGGAAGACGTAAACGTAATTTCATGATGGTCGTTGGCTTCGCCAAAGCTCAGCTGGTTCTCGCCTGCCTTAGCGGCCATGATGGTAAGCCCCTTCGCATTAAGAGTGATTTCTGCACTCGCTGCGGTGAGCGCGCCGGAGATGACAACGGTGCCATCGAACGACATGCCTTTCTCGTCGAGGTTCAGCGAGAGTGAATAGTGGTTTGGTATATAAGAATCGAGCAGTCTTTTAATTTTAGTCATGTCGTGGATTATAGCACGCGCTCGGCGTATTGACTTCAGGGGTTTATTTGCTATTATTAGCTCGTACACGTCGGCCGGCAGGTCGACATTTTTAATTCTCGCGTAGAAAATCCAAAAGGAGACAATATGGAACTACAAACTAAACAGCTTGTCCTGGCAATCAAACAAATTGCCGACGAGAAGAACCTGCCAGAAGAAACTGTGCAGGATATTATCGAACAAGCGCTGGCTGCCGCTTTCCGCAAGGACTTTGGCGACAAGGAGCAAGAAGTTCGTTCGACCATCAACCTTTCAACAGGTGAGTTGGTTGTGTATGTCAGTAAAGAAGTGGTTGAAAAGGGCGAGGACGATCACATCGAAATCTCTCTGACAGAGGCTCAAGCGATGAAGAAAGACGTCAAAATTGGCGACTTTGTTGAAGTTAAATACCAACCAGAGACCTTTGGCCGTGTTGCCGCACAAACCGCTAAACAGGTGATTCTGCAGAAACTGCGTGAATCAGAGCGTGAAATTATCATGGCCGAGTATCAAGACAAGATCGGCACTGTTCTGAACGGTACGGTTCAGCGTGTTGAAGCCAAGATTGTTCGTGTAGAGCTTGGCAAAGCGAGCGGTATCCTACCTATGTCTGAGCAGATTCCCGGAGAACACTTCTCGGCTGGAAACCGGATTAAGGTATTCCTTAAGGACGTTGAGGCCTCAAACCGTGGCCCGCAGCTTATCCTGTCACGTGCAGTGCCTGAGTTTATTGAATACCTATTCCAGAACGAAGTTCCAGAAATGGAAAATGGCGCCGTCGAAATCCGCGCAATTGCGCGTGAAGCCGGTGTGCGCACCAAGCTTGCCGTTTCATCATCTGTGCCCGGTGTAGACCCTGTCGGTACATTCGTTGGTGGTCATGGTACGCGCGTCCAAGCTGTGATGAGCGAAATTGGTGAGAATGAGAAGATTGACATCATCACATTTGACGAAGATCCTGCAACTTTCATAACTAACGCACTTTCTCCAACCCAAGTTGCTGAGGTCAAGGTGGATGATGCAGCCAAGAAAGCAGTGGTTCGCGTAAACGAGGACCAGCTCTCGGTTGCCATTGGTAAGAGTGGCCAGAACGTCCGACTCGCCTCAAAGCTATCGGGCTATGAACTTGATATTGAATCGACCGCCGAGTCTTCACGTGAAGACAGCGCACCGACTGAAGAGCCAAAGCAAGAAAAACCGGCCCCAAGCCGACCAAAGAGAAAGAGCGAACTCGAAGAGTCGCTACTGAGTGCCATCGAAGAGCACGGTGAAGACGAATCATCCGATGACACCGACGATGCGTCAGAAGAACCAGCCGACGAAGAAAAAGCCGAATAGCCTTCAAACGTCAGCAATGTTGCAATTAGCACTCTTGACCATAGAGTGCTAATTGTCTATAATTGGGCATACACATCTGTAAAATTAGGATAGAATAGACACATGTCGACACCCGACTTTAGCGAATTTCTCAATTATTTGACCGACAACGCGCGCTCAAGCTTGCGTCATGCCGATGCGATTGCACGTAGCTTTGGCTCGCAATATATTGGCACGGAACACTTATTACTTGGCGTTTTATCACAGGACTCATCGATTGCTGCCAAAATTCTGGCTGGCTCAGGCGTGACGCTTGATCGTGCGAAAACGGTTCTCAATCTGACTCCAAAGCCCTCAGTCGTGAGCGTGAGCAATTCAAAGGGCTTAAGTGAGACGGCGAAACTTACACTTCGTATGTCATGGAATGTCGCCAAAGAATTCAATCAGGACTATTGCGGCACTGAGCATATTCTCTACAGTATTCTGAGTCAAAAAAACGCTCGCGCAACCAACCTTCTGAAGGACATGACTGTTGAAGTGGATGCTGTGGTTGCAGAGCTCGAAGAGTATCTAAACCGCCAACAGTATGACTACGACTCAAACCAAGGTAAAGCCACCGCTAAAAAGACCAAGCGCCGCTCAAAGAATTCGGCCCTCGATTTCTTCGGTACGGACTTAACGGACAAAGCGCGCACAAGCGATCTCGACCCGGTAGTCGGACGTGAAAACCAGATCTCTCGCATGATTACGATTCTGAACCGTCGCACCAAGAACAATCCGGTGCTGATTGGTGAGCCTGGCGTGGGCAAGACCGCTATTGTGGAAGGCCTGGCTCAGCGCATCGTGAACGAAGAGGTGCCCGACAGCCTGCTCGATAAGCGGATTCTGATGCTCGACCTTGCGGGTATGATTGCTGGTACAAAATACCGCGGTGAATTCGAGGAGCGTCTGAAGCGTGTCATGGAAGAGCTTGTCGAAGACAAGAGCGTTATTGTGTTTATTGATGAAATGCATTTGTTGGTCGGAGCCGGCGCTGCCGAGGGTGCGATTGATGCGGGCAATATTCTGAAACCGGCCCTTGCGCGTGGCGCAATTCAGATGATTGGTGCAACGACGACTGATGAGTACACAAAGCACATCGAGAAGGACGCGGCCCTTGAGCGGCGCTTCCAGCCGGTATTAGTGCCCGAGACGACAGTGTCGGAAACAATTGCAATCTTACGTGGCCTGAAGCCTCATTACGAGAAGTATCACGGTGTTACCATCGATGACGAACTACTTGTAGATGCTGCGCGTCTGGCGAAGCGATACATTAATGACCGTTATATGCCCGACAAGGCGATTGACCTGCTGGATGAAGCCTCTGCACAAGTAAAGATAGATCGTGGCAAGACGCCAACCGAGCAACGCAAGCTGGAGCGTGAGCTCAAGACAATCACCAATCGCATGGAAGATTCGGTTGATAATGAGGATTACGAACGGGCAGCGCATTACAAGACGCGCATGAGCCAAATCACCAACAAGCTCGAAGAGTTGCGTGAAGAATCAGCCGAGAAAAACAAAGTTGAACTCAATGGCGATGATTTGGCGCGTGTAATCTCGCACTCGACCGGCGTACCGATTAGCAAAGTTATGAAGTCTGAGGCAAAGCACTTACTCAACCTTGAAAAACATCTGTCCAAATTTGTCATCGGTCAGGATGAAGCAATTAGCGCCATCTCCAAAGCGATTCGCCGAAATCGTTCGGGCGTGAGTGACGCCAAACGGCCAATTGGTTCGTTTGTATTTCTTGGCCCAACAGGCGTAGGCAAGACCGAGACAGCTCGTATTTTGGCTCGTGAATTCTTTGCCAGCGAAGATGCCCTCGTAAAAATTGACATGTCCGAATTCTCTGAGAAGCACACGGTTTCGCGCTTGGTTGGAGCACCGGCTGGATACGTTGGATATGATGAAGGTGGCCAGCTTACTGATAAGGTTCGGCGTCAGCCGTACTCATTGGTGTTGTTTGATGAAATCGAAAAAGCCCATCCGGAAATCTTTAATATCTTGTTGCAGATTCTTGAGGACGGGTATCTGACCGATGCCAAAGGGCGCAAAATTGACTTTACCAACACCATCATCATTATGACTTCCAATGTTGGCGCCGAAAAACTCCAGAAGGAAGCCTCGCTCGGCTTTATGGTAGCGAATGCTGATGAATCAAAGTCACTTGAGAAACTTCATGAGGAAAACTCAGAGAAAGTGCTCGACGAGCTCAGCCTCTTGATGCGTCCAGAACTGATAAATCGTATTGATAAGCTGATTGTTTATCGTGCTTTGACCAAAAAGGAAGTCCGACAGATCCTTGAGCTCCAGCTGAATGACCTTGCAGAGCGAATGAATGACAAAGGTCTTGGCATAAAAGTCTCACCGGCAGCAAAGAAGTTACTTATCGAAAAAGGCTATGACGAGCGCAACGGTGTGCGTCCGCTGCGACGTGTGATTCAAGATGAGTTTGAGGATGAATTTGCCACGATGCTCCTTGAAGACAAGGCGGGCAAGGGCGATGTTATCGCAATTGGCGCGAAGAAGGGCGCCTTTACCTACGAAATCGTCAAGGAATAGCTGATATACTGGGGTGGTATGAAATCCAAATTGCTGACAATTTTGCCGGTGTTTCTGTTTGTATCCATCCTAACTGTGGGTTGGATACATCGTTTTTGGCTATTTGACACGTATCGCATTCTGGTTTTTGATCCAGACCCACGAATTAGTCAGTTAGTTGACCGTTCCGGCATGTCCTCAGAGGGCGAGCGCCTGTTTCTGGCGGCTCAACCCGAATTACTGCTCGAGGATGAATTCGACGCACAGTGTCAATTTGCCGAACTGGGCCTTGTCCTTGGCTGTTATCGAAGTGCCAACATTTACATCTTGGATGTTACAGAGGATCAGCTTGAGCCGGTCGAACCGGTGACGGCCGGTCACGAAATGCTGCATGTTGTCTATTCGCGCATGAATGATGACGAAATTGAGCTCATACACGAGCTCCTCGATGAACAGTTTGAGCTGGTCGAGAATCAACGCGTGCTAGAAGAAATTGAAGGCTACAAGAACGATCCGGATGCAGATTTATACAACGAAATGCACAGTATTTTTGCAACTGAACTGGTTGAACTAACACCTGAGCTCGAAGCGCATTACGCACGTTACTTTGAAGACCGTTCCTTGGTGTTGGCCGAGAGTGCTGCCTACGAAGAGGTATTTATTAAGCTGGAAGCTCAAATCGAGGGTTATGATGCTGAGCTGGCTCGTATTGGACAAGAAATTGATGCCCTTGAAGCTGAGGTTCAGGATTTGAACCAAGAAATAGTCAATGAGCGTGCCCGCCTGGAGTCACTTCTGGCAAACAATCAGGTAAACGAATACAATGCCGCCGTGCCCGGCTTTAATGCGCTGGTCAACCTGCATAACGCGCGCGTGGAGTCGGTAAAGGCAAAGATTATTGAATATAACGATATTGTTGCTGAGAGAAACGAAAACGTGGCCGCCAAGAACAATCTTATAAAAAGTTTAGATAGTAGCGTGGAGACTATCGAATAACGCTCAGATTTGCCATAATGGCACCATATGGCGAAAGCAAAGAATACATACGTCTGTCAGAGCTGTGGAGCTTCTCACCGAAAGTGGTCGGGGAAATGTGAAGAGTGTGGCGAGTGGAATAGCCTGGTTGAGCAATTAGCGAGCCCCGGTGCAAAGGCTGGCGGCGGCGCACCCTTGTCGGTTGATAAACTCGCGATGATTCAGCCAACCGCCCACACCAATCGTATACAGACCGGTTTCAGTGACATTGATGAGGTGCTTGGCGGTGGTATCGTCAGCGGCGGTGTTTATCTGCTGGCTGGTGAGCCGGGCATGGGCAAATCTACCTTGTTGCTACAGGTTGCGGGACTCACGAGCCAGGAAAAACGAGTACTCTATGTCAGCGGGGAAGAGTCATTGGCGCAAATCAAGTTGCGCGCAGACCGACTTGCCGTACCGGCTGATAATCTAGATGTTGCCGCTACGACTAATGGGCATGATATTGCCGCCTCAATCGCTTCGGGTACATATGATCTGGTTGTGGTTGATTCAATTCAGACAATGGGGCTCGATGAAATTTCATCAGCACCGGGCTCCGTGAGTCAGATTACCAATACATCAAATGTACTGACACGCGCTGCCAAGAACAGTGCCACGGCGTTGGTTTTGGTTGGGCATGTCACCAAACAAGGCAACATAGCCGGTCCCAAAATCCTGGAACATTTAGTTGATGTTGTGCTCAATTTTGAAGGTGATCGGTACGGTGGGTTTAAGGTTGTTCGCGCTGTCAAGAATCGTTACGGATCAACATCGGAGGTCGCCTTGTTAGAAATGAAGGACACCGGCCTCAGTATTGCAAGTAACCCCTCAGAGGCCTTGCTGAGCGAGCGTCAAGCGGTTGATGGCTCGGTGGTTTTGGCTACTATCGAGGGCTCGCGTCCCTTACTGGTAGAAGTGCAGGCATTAGTCAGCACCACAAGCTTTGGCTATCCAAAGCGGGCCGCAAGTGGCTTCGATTTGAACCGCCTGAACCTCCTTATTGCGATGCTTTCAAGGCGCACCAAGCTAGATTTAGCTGATAAGGATGTCTACATCAATATTGTCGGCGGCATCAAGATTACCGACCCGGCTGCCGATCTCGCTATCTGCATGGCTATAGCATCCGCATCAAAAGGCATGATGCTCAAAGATGATGCGGTAGTCTTTGGTGAAGTTGGCCTCAGCGGTGAGATACGGCATGTCAGTCATATCGAAAAGCGGGCGCAGGAAGCGAAGAAGCTAGGCTTTACGTATGCAATTGGGCCAAAGTCGAAGCAGGCCTTTGTCAAGCCTGTCGAAAATATCCGTGACGCTTTAAATAAGACGCTGAGTAAAAAGTAATTGGATTACGCTATATATTTTGCCGGAGTCCTGTCTGGAGTCGTTCTCGTAGCATTGTGGCAGCGATACGCCCGCGACGGCAAGGCAAGCGCAGCAGCTCCTCGCCACAGCGGCACCGTTCTTGACACCAGCGTCATGCTTGACGCACGTTTCAGTGCCTTAGTGGAGTCAGGCGCAATTAATCAACCCTTACTGGTGCCAAGTCGGGTGCAGGCCGAACTTGCACAATTCATCGCCAGCAAGAGCGAGAAGTACAAGGCACAGGGCCAACGCGCACAAGAGGTCCTGAAACAAATGCGTACGTACACCATTCAAATTGACGACGAGTTTGACGATCAGGATGCCGACGAACAAGCGGTACTGCTCGCTGTGAAGCACTCGTTTCAACTGGCTACGCTCGATAAAGAGATTGTCGAGCATGCCAGGCAACTTCGTGTGCCAACACTGAACCCCGATGAGCTATTCACTGCAATGCAGCCACGCTTCGTACGCGGGAGCGAGTATGAGGTCAAACTGATGCCACCGCTCTCCAAGGGAGACGCCTACGCACAGCTGCCACACAACAGTGTCATGGTCGTGAAAGGCGCCGCCGCATCTAAGGGTGTCCGCACGAAGGTGCAGGTGTTGCACACACAAACCAAAACCAGTGGCCGTGTTATCATTGCCCGCAAGAAGTAGCTATTTACGGACCGGTGGTTACCGTTATTGGTCCGGCAGTTGAAACAACGGAGCCGCTAAACTTGGCATCAACTTTGATGTTGTAACTCTTATTGGACTGCAGGCCCGGCGTGTATTTCTTTGACTGACCGTTATCGAGGCAGGTGTAGCTTCCGGCTGAGGTAAGCTTGTAGCAAAAGTCGTACCCATTCGCACCAGCGAAGTTCTCCCACTTAAATTCAGCAGTTGTACTTACCCCGGTTTGTCCGTCTGAGTGCGAGGTAATTGAGAAGCTAGTCGATGCATCATTGACTGACTGCGTAGTTGAGTTTGAGTTATCGTACAGACCTTCGTCAATCACTTCGGCAACGACAGTGTGCGAGCCATTGGATGTGAAGGAGTAATCATAGCTAACTGATGCGTTATTGCCGCTAACATTCTCGGAATAGACAATCTGTCCGTCTACTTTGAAGTTAACTGTCTTTAGATCGAAGGTACCCGCACTGGCTTGGGCACTCAAGCGATATACGCCTCCGCCC
>JBPEXE010000098.1:0-6064 GCA_052031955.1 Saccharimonadales bacterium (SeqCode) | reverse complement strand
AATCGAGGCCCAGGGCATGAGCATTAAATTATACGAGGGTGGAAATGATATTTTTGGTGCCGAGGTCTACTACAAAGACGGAGTAGAGGGTAACTACTACCCAGCAGCATACTTGGCGAATCCTGGCTTGAACTGGGAAGTTGTTGCTGAAAGAAGCGCAGGTCAACAAGACGAAATACCGGCTCCTTGTGACGATCTGAATCGAGCCGATTTAGAAGGACTGTTTGCAAACGAACAGTGTGTCACCCAATAGATAGAACCACCCATCAATAAGCAAGCAAGGAGGTTAAGGTGGAATACATACTGGCAGCGATGTTGGGCGGAGTCGCCTTGTTTCAGGTGCTTTTAGCATTGGGTTTGCCCTACGGTGCGGCCGCATGGGGCGGGCAATGTAAGGGTGTGCTGACAAAGAAGCTCCGAATTGGTAGCGCGTTGTCCGCAGTTTTCTTGTTGATTTCTGCCAGCGTTGCCTTGTCGAAGTCTGACTCATTCGATTTTTATTCGAATGGATTTGTAACCGGCTATCTGTGGTTCATCACGATTTATTCAGCGCTTGGTATCGTGATGAACGCAGCATCACGAAGCAAGATAGAAAGAATCTGGGCACCGTACAACGCCGTCATGTTTCTGCTGGGGCTTCTGATTCTTACTTAGTCTTCTTGCTCTGCAACAGCAACCAAACTGATAGCGCCATCTCACCCAAGACACTTGGAATTGCGACCAATGCAAGGAAGGTGTCGGCATAGTCATCATAATTGCCCAGCGTAAATTGTGCGGTGGTGTCCACCATGTACATAACTCCGGCTGCGCACAGCGCGAGTGTAATCCACTTTGGTGCCGACTTATTTAGTATCTTGCTGAGCAAAATCACATGCACTCCGAAGAAGAAGAGGCCAATCAGCCACATGGTATCGAAGATTTCTATTTGGCTTTCAATAGCCGCGACGTCAGTCAGGCCGCGTGTTAATACAAGTGCGTAGGCTGCAGCACCCATAATGACGGCATGCGTTAGGCGCAGGTAGGTGCTGAGTTGGGTGAGAGGGTGTTTGTTAAATAGATCTTTCAGCGCCCATGCCACAACGATGTCGAGCACGCCTGCAGCGATAAATGCCAGTGCACCAAAGCCAACCAGCGTCATACTGTTGCTGACCATGTCGAGGGGGTCGTTCTTCAGACTTTCTAATACAAAAAAGTTGCCAAACATTGCCAGGAAGAAAATTCCCAGGTAGCTGAGACCGGCTATCTTATACAGTTGCTTGTCTTTCATAGGTACTCCTTTGAAGGGGCTTCGATTAATTCTTCTTGTTCTTGGCGTCAATGCTGGTGACGACATATAAAAATACAGCCACACATACAATGAACAGGCCGACGCCGCCGGGCGATGACCAAGCTTCGGCTGTAAATAATGTTTCCATGTAAACTCCTTTTTGTGCTTGCAATTGGCTTTAAAACATATAAACTTACAGTGTAAGGATATCACAAAGAACTATGACTGCAAAGCAAAAAATTATACGGAACCTATCTCGTACAAAGATTGTCGAAGAGGCTATTCGAATGGCCGATAAAGATGGGTTGCAAAAACTTTCGATGCGTAAATTGGCTGAAAATCTTGGCGTTGAGGCGATGTCGCTATACCACCACATAGACAATAAAGCCGATTTAATTGCCGAGATGGTTGATACTGTTGTGCCGACGATTCCACCCCTCAGCGAGTGCCGGGACTGGAAAGATGCTTTGCGGCGGCGGGCTGATATTATGCGCGACACACTCATTAAGCATCCATGGGCTGCGCAGCAATTTGTAGCCGGTTTTAACACTGGGCCAAACATGTTCCGCTATGTAGATACTACGATTGGATATCTTCTGGGTGCGGGGTTCACATATAGAATGACGGATCACGCCTGGAACACGATAGATAGTTATATTTACGGGTTTAACCTTCAGGCGCAAAACTTTCCACTCAAACCTGATGAATATCAGGATACAGCCAAAGAGTACTTGCCAATGATTCCAAAAGATGTGTTTCCGCATATGCACGGCATGACACTTTCGATAATCAGTGGCACGCACGATGGAATACAAGATTTTCATTTTGGGCTTGAGCTCATTTTAGACTCGCTGGATAGACAACTAAAAAATGTAACGAAGGAGAAATAATATGAAGGCTGTAATTGCAAGAGGATACGGTGAGCCGGATGTGCTGAGCGTGCAGGAAGTTGAAAAGCCAACACCTAAGAGCAACGAAGTGCTCATTAAAGTTAAGGCCGCCTCACTAAACTCGGGAGATGTTCGCATGCGCGCGCTTGATGGTGGCGACGGCGTAAAGGGTGCGGTCAGTAAGATCGTGATACGTTTGCTGGTTGGCCTGCGAAAACCAAAACGAATCCCCGGCAGTGTGCTGGCAGGCGAAGTGGTTGAGGTTGGTGATGAAGTGACTCGCTTTAAAGTTGGCGACGAAATTTACGGCATGGCCGGATTTAGTTTTGGCGCCTTTGCTGAATACTGCGCCTTGCCCGACAAGCGCGCAATGGCCCTCAAGCCGAAGAAAGCCAGCTTTGAGGAAGCCAGTTCAATCCCGTTTGGCGGTAACACTGCGCAATACTTCTTGGGCAAAGCCGGCACGACCAAGGGCAGCAAGGTACTTATATATGGTGCAACCGGCGCGGTCGGTACTTCGGCGGTTCAGGTAGCAAAATATCTGGGCGCTGATGTAACAGCAGTAAGCGGCCCCGATGGCATGAAGATGACCAAGGAGCTTGGCGCGTCCAAAGTCTACAACTACAAAGAAACACCACTCGAAAATATCGAGGGTACATTTGATGTGGTATTTGATGCAGTTGGTAAAATCACAAAATCTTCAGCCGCACATTTGATTGCCGAAGGTGGCAAGTACGTAACTGTCGACAGTCTTGATGTTGCCAAAGAAGGTTCCGAAGGTCTGGAAGAACTAGCCGAGATGTTTGATGGCGGCAAGCTTGTTGCGACTATTGATAAAACCTTTGATCTTGATGAAATTGTGGAGGCTAACCGTTACGTCGACTCAGGCAGAAAAAAGGGCAGTGTCGTCATAAAAATTGGCTAGCACAGTGATTGCTCGGGGCTTGCAGGGCGCTGATTAGTCTTGCAAGTTCTTGTATGAGGGTATGAATGGGTTCCATTTTCTTTGGTCGTCGATGAAATGAAAGCCTTCAGCCATAAGTTGCTGTTCAAAGTCATTGAAGTTAAGCATTTGTGGCCGAAACCATATCGTGTGAAGGTTTTGTGAGGTATCTCGAAAACCATAGTATGTTGAGATATTCTTGCCAAAGAATTTATAAAGACCGATGGTTTTACGAATCACGGTACCATCGGTCTGAATTTGAAAAGGTTGGGCGGTTGGACGTTCAAAAACTATGCTCATGTTTGGGTAGCTCGAGAGGGTGCCCTTAATTGCATATATGACATTTTCGGGCCCATTGATGATGCCCCATTGCTTATTCATAGAATTACAATATCACAGGGATAGACCGGACATTGTGGATAACTTATTTGACTCTAACTTTAAATAATGTAGTATTAATCCTCGTGTCTGCTGACATGTCGATTTCATCCAGTTTTGTGATGACGGCAGATACTTAATTTTTGTCTATTAATTACCCCGGAGGGTTACAAAAATGACACGAACCGCACTTGTTGCGGTGGGGGCGCTTATTGTCGCCGCAACGTCTACGGCTACGGCCGATGCTCTATTTTTACCTGAGCAAGAAAATACAAACCTGGCATTTGCATCGCAAAATTCGCTGTATGAGGACTCAATATTCGCGCCGAGCCTGTACATTGCGGTTGCACATACCAACGAATCGCTCGATGAGCAGACGGGCCAAGAGTCCGAGTTAATCGAAGAACAAGTCGAAGAAGAACAACAGCCGGTCACCTACGTTGTGAAGGCAGGTGACTCGCTGAGCAAGATTGCCAAAGAGTTTGATACTAATTGGAAGCGCATCTTCTTCAAGAACACTGAACTTGAGAACCCGGATGTTCTGACAATTGGTGATGAGTTAATCATCCCAGACGAAGACGAGAAGCTGAAAGGTCGCGATATCCCGCAGCCTGCGCCCGCAGCTCAACCGGTTTCGACAACAAGTCAGTCGAGCACTCCTGCATATCGAACTGCACAGCCGGTTTCACGTGGTTCGTCTGCAGGCAACACATACTATGCCGGCTACTGCACATGGTATGCCAAGAGTCGTCGCCCTGACTTGCCAAATAATCTTGGTAATGCAAACACGTGGGCATCACGTGCTGCGGCACAAGGATTTGCAACCGGCTCAACACCACGTGTTGGCGCTATCGCCCAGCAAGGTATGCATGTTGCATATGTAGAATCTGTAAACAGTGACGGTACCGTTACGTTGAGCGAGATGAACTACGAGGGCTGGAATGTTGTAAGTCGTCGTCGTGCAGCTGCTAGTTCGTTCATATACATATATTAGTCCGCTCTCAATGTGAGATAATGCATGGTGCAAATATGATGCATAATCATAAAGCATTAAAGGAGCACCATGCAGAAAATAACGCCAAATCTATGGTTCGAAGGTAACGCCCAGGAAGCTGTAGATTATTATGTATCGGTATTCCCAAACAGTAAGATTCTTTCAACCGAATATTACCCCGAAACACAGGAAGATGGCTTGGCCGACTTCCAGCTTGAGCTAGCTGGCAAGGTCCTAACCATTGAGTTTGTTTTAGACGGCATGGAATTTGTAGCCATTAACGCCGGACCCGATTTTAAATTTACGGAAGCAGTTTCATTTGCCGTGGCCTGCGCTGATCAAGAAGAGATTGATTATTACTGGGAGAGGCTATCTGACGATCCGCAGTTTGAGCAGTGTGGCTGGTGTAAAGATATGTTTGGTTTGAGCTGGCAGATTGTGCCGGCCAATATTAATGAGCTGATGAAGAAGCCGGATGCATTTAAAATTATGATGAAGCAAAAGAAGATCATTATCGATGAGTACTGAGGGTCTGTGCTGTATCAATGAAAGATAAAGTTCATCAAGTAGTTATCGTTGGAGCCGGAGTTGCGGGTATTGGCTGCGCTCGGACACTTCTGTTGAACGGTATTGATGATTTTGTTGTGCTCAGCCCTGATATCGGCGGGCGCATAAAACCTTCTAATGATGGGATTACGAATTATGGGGCATATTTCATAATGGGCAAAAAGTACTATCGACACACAAACTCAATAGTCGCCAAGAAAGAGAGATTGCGTCCAGCCCGGGTTGCGTTTCATGATTCAGAGGGGAGGGCTTATGGCTTGCGCAGCATGTATCGACACCCGCTTGAGTTAGCTCGTCTGTGGCACATCTTGCACAACTTCAAAAAGGAATACGTTTCGTATATGCGCGATTGCGAAGTGTATGGCCAGGTGCGGTCGCTGAAGAGCCGCCCTCACCTGCAACAACTCTATGCGATGTCTGCTCAAGATTTTGCCGAGTCAAGAAATATTACGCAGATTGCAGATTCGGTTTTATCACAAGTTGTGTATTCGTTCTCGTTTGTTTCGCTTGATGAGATTTCGGCATTTGATTTCCTCCGTATCTCCTGCGTTACAATCGTGCCAACGTATTCGTTTAGTGGGGATATGTCTCATGTGTCAAGCGAGCTTAAGGGCAACTACATTCAGACAAGCATCGAAAAGTGGGAGAAAATGGGCACTGAGTACCATGTTCGCACCGATTCGGGTGAGATGTATCGTGCAAAAAATCTGGTGATGGCAACAGAGCCCAATCAGGCAGTGAAGCTCGGGGCGATAACTGACATTAAGGAAGGTGCGTCCGCCTACATTCAGCGCGTTCGAGGCTCACTTCAAGATGAATCAATGAATTCGTGTAGTTATCATGTATTCCCACCGTCAGGCGATCTTATTGCCATTGCTCGTGAAGTAGACGGGACATACCTTATTGCCACATTAAGTAAACAAACTGAACTTGGGGAGTACTTTTCTGAGTACGAGGTTATTGAGGAGGTTCACTGGGATCCTGCATTCAATCTTAAAGTTGATGATATCCTCATTGAGGCAGAT
>JBPEXE010000097.1:0-3327 GCA_052031955.1 Saccharimonadales bacterium (SeqCode) | reverse complement strand
CGATGAGAACGGCACGTTCTATCGGGGTGATGTGCTTGGTCTGGTGGTTGCTCAGTACTTAGGCGCACATGCCGTGGCAATACCAATTAGCTCGAATGACGCGGTCACTCAGCAGTTGAGTGATGAGGGCGTTGAGTGCGCGACTACCAAAATTGGTTCACCATATGTGATTGTGCAGATGGATGAGTTTAAATCGAGTCATGAAACTATTGTTGGCTGGGAGGTGAACGGTGGATTCCTAACCGGCTCCGACATTACGCTAAACGGCAAAACACTCTCAGCATTGCCAACTCGTGATGCACTCTTGCCAATCGTCGTAGCCATTTTGGCGGCGGTTGAGAAAAAATGTACAGTGTCTGAATTGTTCGCAAAACTACCGAATCGATTCACTCAAGCCGGCTTAATTGATAACTTCGATAACGAGGTGAGTGGCACGATAATAGAAACTCTCGGTGCAAACGATGATGGTGCACGCGCGCTTATTGAAAAGGTATTCACCGGTGAGAGCGGTTTTGGCAGTGTAGGCACGATTGATGCCACTGATGGGGTGCGTATAACATTCGATAATGGTGACGTCGCACATCTGCGGCCATCGGGTAACGCACCACAACTTCGCATCTACTCAAATGCTGATTCGCAAGCACGAGCCGATGAAATTGTTGCCATGGGCATTCGTGAGCCGGATGGGCTACTGCGTCAGACTGAAAAAGCCGTAACTTAGGCGGCTTCGTCTAACTCGGCGAGCACATCATCTTTAACTTGTCGCATAAGGGGATAGGTTTCCTGATTTTTTTCTGATGCTTCAATCGCTCGCTCGCACCAATTCTCGCCATGCTCCGTCAGGACTACGTGTCCGTGCATTTCAGCATCTTCAACGACCAGACCTCTCTTCATCAGGTGGTCATCAACAAATCCATCTGCCAATTCGTCTCCTCTGCTACCGTAGCCGGAGTATTGTTCGACTAGGCGTCTATATCCATCCATCGCATCTCTTGGGAGCGCCATCGCAATCTGCATGGGTGTCATTGGTCGGCCGCGAAAGCCGAGAACTGCAAGTGCATAGGCAACAACCTCGCCCTGACTTGCGATATATCTTTCTTGGGGTTTCATACTTTCCATGCAATAAATATATGCTCAGATTTTTCAAACAGCAAGCATATGCATTACTGGGGTAGGTTGTTTTCGGCGACCACTTTCTCGACAAATTCTTTCATTTCGAGCTGGAAGCGTTCGTTTGAAAACCGTTCCGCGTTGGTAAGCAGGTCTTTTTGAGTGTAGTCTTTTGGCTTGAAACTCTTTAGGACTTTGACGAGCGAACCCACGGTTTGCTCAGAGAATGTTTCGCCAGTTGTGCCTGCACGCATCCAGTCAACCACGCCGCCCTTTTCATAGGCCACAACCGGCATACCGGCCGCCATAGCTTCTATCGGCACGATGCCAAAATCTTCTTCAGCAGGAAAAATAAAGGCCTCATGTGAGTGGAATATGTCTGGCATATCCTCGTCGCTCACATCCTTCTTAAACGTAATTGTTGGGCCCGCCATCCTCACGAGCTTCTCATGCTCGGTGCCATTTCCAACGACCGTGAGCGGAAGTTTGAGCTGGTTGCAGGCTTCAATCGCCAAGTCAAAACGTTTGTAGGTTGTTTGACGCCCTGCAATCAGAAAGCCCTTTCGCTTGTGGCTGCCCTTGGTGACGAATCGTTCTACGCTGACCGGTGGATTAATCACTACGGAGTTGCGACGGTAATACTTCTTAACGCGGCGCTTAATCTCGGAAGAGTTTGATATAAAGTAATCTACTTTTTGAGCCGCTTTATAATCTGTTTTCTTGAGAAAGTGCACAAACACCGGCATGATGATGCGCATAATTGGGTTGAGCGCGCCAAAGCCGGGATCCTTTTTATATTCGTGATAATGCGACCAGTAGTACCGAATCGGTGTGTTGTTATAGCTCACATGAATCGCATCACGGCGGACCCGGACATTCTTCGCCTCGGCACTATCGCTCGAGATAACAAGGTCATACTCCTTGAGATTGAGCATTTTGAAGGCGAGCGGGCGAAGCGGTGCCCAGAACTGCTGGCGGTAGCGCATAAACGGTAGCTTCTGTAGCCAAGTGGTTTTCACGTCGATATGCTCAAAAGCAGGCATTGAATGCTTGTCGTAGACGCTGGTGTACAAGTCGGCGTCAGGGAAGGCTTTGTGCATTTCGAGCAAGAGCCTTTCGGCCCCGCCCATGTTGGTCAGCCAATGGTGTACAATTGCGATTTTCATCCTAGCCGGCGCCTCGTCCGGTCAGCACAACCCACACAGTCTTAAATAATATCTTGATGTCCATCCAAAGTGACCAGTTTTGTACATAATACAGCTCGAGATTCATGCGTTCTTCAAATGAGATGTCGCTCCGCCCCGACACTTGCCAGAGTCCGGTCACACCACCCTTAACACTGAGGATTACATCGCCCTGTGCACGTGCATTGTAGACCTTGGCTTCTTTGGCGGTCATTGGGCGCGGCCCAACCAAGCTGATATCGCCTTTCAATACGTTAAACAACTGTGGTAATTCGTCGAGACTGCTCTTTCTCAGGAATCGGCCGAGCGAAGTCACACGTGGGTCATTTTCGAGCTTGTGATTCTTCTCAAACTCAGGGATTAAATCTTCGCGGCCCATGGCTCGCAGTGCCTCTGGTGCTGATTTGTATTTGCGGTCTTTGCCATCGCTCCACTTCCATGACATGCTGCGGAATTTGAGAGTATTAAATTCGGTGCCAAACCGGGTAACACGTCTGTGCTTGTAAATAATAGGCGCAGTCGGCTCGTACATTTTTTGGAGCAGCGCAATCAAAATGTATACGGGTGACAGGATGATGACGCCAACCAGCGACAGCACGACATCAAAAATACGCTTCACGACGCGACCCCAGCCAATTAGTGGCGTTTGATGCACCGAAATAACCGGGAAGCCAAAAAGAATTTCTACTGAGTTCTTGCCGGTGTAAAAATCGCTTTGCGCAGGTATGAACTTGTAGGCCATATGATAATCGCGAACGGCTGAGAAGATTTTTTGGTTACGGTTCTCGTTGGCATAGAACTCAGTTTGAATGACGGTGTGAATAGAGAGTTGTGGCAGAGCATCGAGGGCTTCTTCAATCGTTGAATAGTGATGACCATTATAACCCTCGGGAAGTAACGTCTTATTACCCACGATTGCCGAAATCTTGTAGCCACTGGTTAGTGTTGGGCGCAGGCTGGCAATCAATTTCTTGGATGCGTCGGTGCTACCTATTACCATCACACCACGCACGCCATAGCCATAGCGGAACAT
>JBPEXE010000096.1:0-6775 GCA_052031955.1 Saccharimonadales bacterium (SeqCode) | reverse complement strand
GGCCCGCGCGTACAGGACATTATTGCCCAAAACAAAACCCAGATTCTCGAAGAAGTTTCCCCAAGTTGCGCTGCCATCGTGCACGTGAACGACATGATTTACCAAATCGTGCATATGAACCCGGGTGAGGGGATTGTTTTCCTCGCCGCCACAAGATGCGACCTCTTCATAAAATGTTGCTTCCGCAAACTCTTCGCGCTCGCCATTGATATAGAGCGCGAAGTTGCCATGGTAATGGGTGCTTGATGTATCAATCATAACGGCTCGAATTAAGACAAACCAGACGGCACCGAGAAGAGTGCAAATCGCCAACGCCGCACATATGCGCTTTGGACTATTTAATATCTTGGTTATGCTATTAAAATCAAATTTCATATAATGATAGTATGTCCTACATGAATGTTTTACAAATTATGGCTCACGCAGAAGAGCTCCATGACGCAACGACAAGCGAGCTCGAACATACGCTGACCTCGCCAGCTGTATCGGTGCCTCTTTTCATCGTACTCAATATTGTTATCTTTCAGGTCGTTTCGCGTTACAAGAAGACTGCCACAATCCCGGTTTTACTCGGTGTCAATCTATTAATTGGTGTCCTCAGTTATGACGCGATGCCGGTAGTGAGCATTTTAGCAATCTCAATTGGTATCACCTCGGCACTGGTCACATCCCTTACCTTGTTGGCGCGCTGAGAGTTGACGAATCCGTCTTGTTTATTTAGAATTTAATTAAATACTTAAATGTATCGGAGTCACATCATGAGTACAGTAAAACCAGCCACCGCGTCCAAGAGCTTGGTTGCAAAGTTTAACGCCCTCGGTGACAAAACCCGATACCGATTACTTGAACTTCTCATCAACCGTGATGACATCTGCGTGAGTGAACTCGCGCAAGAGGTGAGTATTAGCAATGCCGGAGTTTCGCAGCAGCTCAAGATTATGGAGCAGGCCGGCATCATAGTGCGAAAGCGCGACGGGCAGAAGATTTGTTACCAAGTTGATCGAAGCGACGCTTCAAATCAGCAGCTGCTAGAAATGTTGGGGGAGTAGTCATGGCATCAGTAATTATGTACACGACTCCTACCTGTGGTTTTTGCCATATGGCCAAGCAATACCTGGGCTCACGCAAGGTTGAATTTGAAGAAAAAGACGTCACGTCCGACGCAGACGCCTACAACGAAATACTTGAGAAGTCAGACCAACTTGGCGTGCCCGTCATCGATATCGATGGCAGTATCGTGGTTGGCTTTGATCGCAATAAAATTGATGTGCTTTTGCGCGATAAAAAACTAGTTTAAGGGGGAATATGAACAGGCTTATTTACGCAATTATTGGTTTAGTAGCACTTGGTTTGGTGGGTGGCTTCTTGCTGGCGAACAGCACAGACGATGAAGACGCAAACACTGCTGTGGCCGATCAAGCGTCCGATACAGATAGTCGTTCCGCCTCACAAACACAGCCCGAGGATGAAGTAATCGAAGTTGAGAATGCCGGTTCCAGCGGTTTGGTTAACTATAGTGGTGCAGCACTTGCAATGTCTGAAACCGAAGACAATCTCCTGTTCTTCCATGCATCCTGGTGCACCGTCTGCAACTCAGTTGAGCGCAATCTGGAAGCCAGCAACATCCCTGACAATCTGACGATTTTCAAGATTGATTACGACTCTCCGGAAGGACAAGAATTAGCCCAACAGTATGACATTCCAATTCAATACACCATGGTTCAAGTAGATTCCGAAGGTAACGAGGTGACTCAGTGGGTCAATAACTTCGGTGATGGGCTGGATGAAATTACCAGTCGCCTAAACTAGGACTATACGTGGAGATTCAATTCCTGGTCGCATCGTTCGTCGCAGGAATGCTGACAGTTCTTGCACCCTGCATCGTGCCGGTGCTACCCATCATCCTGGGCGGCAGTGCGGACGACAAAACAATGCGCAAAGCCTTGATTGTGACCGGCTCGTTGGCGGCATCGATTGTCATATTTACCCTGTTAATCCGTGCATCGGCCAACGCATTTGGCATTTCGCAGCACACCCTAACTATGATCTCGGGTAGCATCTTGGTGGTGTTTGGTGTTTTCACTTTGTTTCCAGAGATATGGGATTGGATTAGCCTCAAGCTTGGTTTGTCGACAAAGTCCAACCAGCTGATGAGCAAAGTATCACGCGGTAGCGGCGTTGTTAGTAATGTGCTGCTTGGTGCGTCACTTGGACCGGTTTTCACGAGCTGCAGCCCAACCTATGCTGCTATCTTGGCGCTTGTTATCGCCGGTGACATCAGCTACGGCGTAGCCACTATATATCTGATTATCTACGCGTTTGGCTTGGCGCTCATACTGTTACTGATTGCATTTGCCGGCCAGAAAGCGGTTGCTAAACTTGGCTGGGCAACCAATCCAAAGGGCTGGTTTAAGCGAATCGTGGGCATCATCTTCTTGTTGATTGGTCTCTCAATCCTAACGGGCATTGATAAAGACATCGAAACCTGGTTGTTAGAGCGGGGAGTGTACGATCCGTTTGCCGAATTTGAAGACAACATTCGCAATTAGACTTGCCTTAAGCATGAGCGTCATACAAAATAGAGCTATATGTGGTTAGAATTTATCGGCGAAACGCTTGATGTGTTTGGAAAGGTGCTCATCGCACTGACTGCTATTGCGGTTCATGACACAGTTATAAAAGAGCACCGTATCGACGATGCTGTCGGGCGCACCGTGCGCAAAGAGCACGTCTATGGCTTCCTTGGGATTGCTTTTATTATTGCCGGCTTTACTTTACGCCAGCTTGGCAAACACGCTGTATAATAAGCAGTATGTTTGAAGATTTTGAGAAAAAAGATAGTGTTGTTGTCGTCTATACGGGCGAGGGCAAAGGCAAGACGTCGGCCTCTATCGGGCTGATGGTTCGCGCACTCGGAACTGGCTGGAAAGTCGCCTATGTACAATTTGTAAAGCACTGGGAGGTCGGCGAGCACAAGGCAATCCATAGAATGCAAGACGTGTTTGGCGACAACCTCATTCTACACAAGGGCGGTAAGGGTTTTTATCATGCCGGCAAACTCAGCGCCAAAGGTGTGAGTGATGACGAGCACAAAAAGGCCGCCGACGACACATACAAGTTCGCATTTGATGCGGCGACAAGTGGCGAATATGACCTGGTTATATGCGATGAGATTAATAACTCGGTTCACGACGGACTACTTAAAAAGTCAGCCCTCAAAGACTTGATTACAAAGAAGTCAGCCCGGACAAGCTTATGTGTCACGGGACGCAACTTCCCTGAAGAATATCTTGAGCTGGCTGACATTGCGACCAACATGACCAAACTCAAGCATCATTTTGATGATAAATTCCTTGCCAACGAGGGAATTGATTACTAGTTTTTATCTGTATCTAAGCAAATGTGGGGTAGGCTGAGTTAATGAAGTATCGCAAGCACATCGCGACAACCATTGGTCTGATTCTTTTACTGGTGCTCGGATTGAGTGAAGCGGATATCGTTCGCATTCAGGATTGGATAAATCCGCCTGCCGCAGGTACGGTTCGGGTAGAGGAATTCGTCGATGGCGACACCCTGGTAGTTCGCTTCGGTGGCGAGTCAGAGCGTGTTCGACTGATTGGAGTCGATACCCCGGAAACACATCATCCGGACAAAGCGGTGCAGTGCTACGGCGAGGCAGCATCACAATTTCTCAAAGACACTATCGGCAATCAGGATGTGCGCCTGGAAGCAGACCCAACCAACACCAACCGCGACAGATATGACCGGTTGCTCAGATATGTCTATCTGGAAGATGGCACGCTCGTTAACCTAAAGATTGTTAGCGAAGGATACGGCTTTGCCTACGTTTCATTCCCGTTCGAGAAAATTGATGAATTTCGCAATGCACAGCAACGTGCACGCGAACAAAACCTCGGATTATGGGGAAGTTGCGACATTGAAGAGGATGGCGGCTATATCAATACTGTTCCGGCCGAGGACGCTTCTTAATTGTCTTGCCAATCGTGGAAAGTGGCTTGAGGACAATCCATGATAAAAACCCAAGATGCACGGTTATGAGCGATAATATATACCCACGCCAAAACCTATTGAGCCGATGGACCCTCGGTTGACCGAGACTGCGTGCATAGAACCGACCAACAGAGGCATTTGCTGATCGCGCCGAGATAGACACACCCTTAAACCTCGATGTTTTCACCGAGAGTCCATGCGCATGCATCGCATATGCCATATCGAGATCTTCCCATATGTCATTGCGCATGTGTAATCCGGGCTTAATAATTTGCCAGGCATCCCGAGTCAGTGCGCAGTTTGAGCCAAACATCATTGGAAATCCACAGGCAAATTTATTCAAGCTAAAAACATGATGGTTGAATACCCAAACTGCAATTCCTTGGAAGTACCTGTTGAGCTCGGTGTTGTCGATATAGCCACTCCATCCATCGTGGCCAATCATTGATTCAAGCAGGTTCTCAATCCAGCCAGGATATGCCACCGTATCGGCATCAATCTTTATCAATACATCACCCGAAGCGGCATCAAAACCGGTATTACGGGCGTACACGATGCCTTGCTTTTTCTCTTCAAGAAATATGACGTCTGGAAATTGTTTGCGCGCCTTCTTGATACTGTCGTCGGTCGAATTATTGTCGACTACGATAATCTCATCAATCGGTACGGTTTGCTGATGCAGCGCCGTCAGACACTTCTCGAGATAGAACGGTTCGTTGTAAACGGGGATGATGACGGATGTCTTGGGCGATTTTTTCATCTGAAAATAGTATACTTAAATCTATGAAATTGCGATGGAATCCGAAAGCTTTCTGCAAAAAACACCGCCAAGGTTTATTTATTGGTGCGATTCTTTTTGCTGTCTGGCTGTCTGTGGCATTTGGGTACCGATTGCAGCATCGCGATGACCCCACCGTACTTGGCGTGAGCTATTCAATCAAGTATGCCGATGAACTCGGTATCGATTGGCAAAAGGGTATGTTGGCCTTGATGGATGAGATTGGTGTTAAACACTTCCGCCTAATGAGCTACTGGGATTTGAGCGAGAAGACCGAAGATGAATACGAGTTTGACGATCTCGATTGGCAGTTTGATCAAGCTGAGCGCCACGAAGCTACCGTATCACTCGCTATCGGACAGCGACAGCCACGCTGGCCGGAATGTCACATCCCCGAGTGGGCAAAGCAGCTGGATGACACTGCCTACGAAGCTGAGCTGATGGAATACATTCGAACCGTCGTCGAGCGGTATAAAGATTCGCCGGCACTCGAGAGTTATCAGGTAGAGAACGAGGCCGCCAACAACGTATTCGGTGACTGTGAGAAGTATGACCCGGACCTGCTGGAGCGTGAGTTGAAGTTTGTACGCGAACTTGATCCCGATACAACCATCATCACGAACGCCAGCTCGCAAAATGGTCACACCATACGCGGACCAGTCAACTTTGCGGATAAGGTCGGTTTTACGATTTATCACAATGCCCACTTTGAAGCCTTCGGCAATCAATATGGCTGGCGCTACCTGTTCCCATCGCACTGGCACAGCTGGAAGGCTGGCATCATTAGTGGGCTCAAGGACGTCGATATCTTCATCCACGAACTCCAAGCAGAGCCTTGGGGTCCTGAGGCAACCGTCAATCTGAGCAGTGAAGAACAAGATAAAACGATGAACCCGGAGCAGCTGCGGGCAATCATAAACTACTCCGAGCAAACCGGCATCAAAGAGATGTATCTGTGGGGTGCTGAGTGGTGGTACTGGCGCCTGAACGAATTTGGCGACAAGGAATTATGGGGCACCGTTAAAGACATCTTTAACGAAGCCGAGGTGTCGGGTCACGTTTTTTAGCTAACGAGCGTACCTACGGCTTCGCCGGCAGCTACGTTGGCTAGGTTGCCATGCTTGTTAACGTCAAATACGATAATCGGCTTGCCTTGCTCCATAGCCAGGCCAAGCGCAGCTTTGTCCATGACTTTAATTTCAGGGTTTTCGACAACTTCTTGAAAGTCGACCGATTCATACCTTTTCGCATCGTCGTATTTATTTGGGTCTTTGTCATATACGCCATCAACGTCCGTGGCCTTGAGTACGACATCGCAACCCAGCTCAAGTGCATAGGTTACAGCAGCGGTATCGGTTGTCATGTAGGGCTTACCGATTCCACCCGAGATAACAACAACTCGGTTTTTCTCCATATGTCGCAAGGCACGCTTTCTGATAAAAGGTTCCGTTATCTGCTTCATTTCGATGCTCGTCATCAGACGAGCCGGCACGCCGTTGTGCTCAAGTAGGTCCGACACGGCCATGCCGTTTAAAACGGTTGAGAGCATGCCCATGTAGTCTGCAGCGGCGCGGTCAATACCGTGGCCCGCGAAGGTAGCTCCACGAATAAAGTTGCCCCCGCCTACGACAATCGCAACCTGTACGCCCTCGTCAACAACTTCCTTGATTTCACTTGCCAGTTTGGCGACATATTCAGGATCGATGCCGTGGTCTGCACTTCCTGCCAGTTGCTCGCCGGACAACTTTAGTAAAACTCGCGCATATTTTTTTGTCATATTAAATCCAAGCATATCAGAATAGAGGTGCATCGGCTATAATTGAATGGAAATCAGGAGATACACCGTGCCACTGACAATCTATTCATGGAACATGAACGGCATCCGCGCCGTCATTCGCAAAGAACTGCTACAGCCATTCATCGATGAGCATCAGCCGGATATTTTGTGCATCCAAGAAACCAAGGCCCAGCAGGGACAGGCTCATG
>JBPEXE010000095.1:0-8083 GCA_052031955.1 Saccharimonadales bacterium (SeqCode) | reverse complement strand
AAGGAAAACAAGCTCATCTTCTCTGAGAAGGAAGCAATCCGTGATGATATGCAAGCACGCTTTGAGAAGCTCAAAGATGGTGATGTAGTGAAGGGTACGATAACCGGCGTTGTCGACTTTGGTGCCTTTGTAAACGTTGATGGTATCGAAGGTTTGATTCACATCTCTGAGATTTCATGGGACCGTGTTGAG
Source organism: Saccharimonadales bacterium (SeqCode) (assembly GCA_052031955.1). Classification (GTDB taxonomy): domain Bacteria; phylum Patescibacteriota; class Saccharimonadia; order Saccharimonadales; family JBPEXE01; genus JBPEXE01. Next base: position 7,891 of record JBPEXE010000095.1, on the reverse strand, counting down.
AATCCAAGCGATTACGTAAAAGTTGGCGACCAAGTTGAAGCCAAGATTATCGCAATCGACAAGGATCGACTCAGCTTGAGCCTCAAGCAAATGAAGGCTGACCCATGGGTTGAAGAAGTTGCCAAGTACTCAAAGGGTGACTCTGTCGAAGGCGTTGTTACACGAATCACACCATTTGGTGCATTCATTCAAATCAGCCCGGCTGTTGAAGCTTTGGTTCACATTTCTGAACTGGGTGAAGGCGACGGCGCTGACCCTGAAAAGATCTTCAAGCTCAAAGAGAAGAAAGAATTCACAATTCTTGATATCGACAAGGACGGTCGAAAGATTAGCCTGAGTCTTAAGAAGTAAATAAACTGCCCCCAAGGAGGTTACGATGGACGAAGAATCCACAGTAAAGACCATACAAGTCGAAGAAGTAATCACCGTGGGGAACCTCGCTGAGAAGCTTGATATCCCGGTCACAACGCTGATTACCGAACTTATGAAGAACGGTGTGATGGCGACAGTGAACGAAAAGATTGATTTTGACACTGCCCAAATTGTGGCCGGTGAGATTGATAGCACTATCGAGGTGGTTAAGAAAGACTCAACCAAGAAGGTTGAGGCCAAGCGCGAAAAGCGTGAAGTGAGCGAAAAGGCGGTTGATCGACCGCCGGTAATTGCGGTTATGGGTCATGTTGACCACGGCAAGACATCGCTTCTGGATGCAATTCGTGAGTCTGATGTCGTGCAGGGAGAAGCAGGCGGAATCACGCAGCACATCTCGGCATATCAGATTACGCACGGTGATCGATTGATGACTTTCTTGGACACACCGGGTCATGAAGCTTTTGCTGCTTTGCGGCAACACGGCGCCGACTTAACGGACGTCGCCGTCATTGTTGTGGCAGCCGACGACGGTGTGAAGCCACAAACTAAAGAAGCCATCCGCTTTGCCCAGAATGCTGGCGTGAAGATGATTGTAGCCATGAACAAGATGGATAAGCCATCGGCTGATGCTAACCGCGTGAAGCAAGACTTATCAGACAATGGCCTGTTAACCGAAGAGTGGGGTGGCGACACTATTGTGGTCGAAGTTTCGGCCACCAAGAACACAGGTATTGATAAGCTGCTCGACATGATTCTGCTGGTTGCTGATGTTGAGGAGCTGAAGGCCGAAGCAGACATTCCTGCCGAGGGTATTATCATCGAAGCGCATAAGGAACAGGGGCGTGGTGCCGTTGCAACCGCTCTTGTTGAGCACGGTACACTCGAAAAAGGCAGCTTTATAGTGGCCGGGGGCACGTATGCCAAAATTCGAACTCTCGAAACCACCATCGGTAAACCAATCGAAAATGCCGGTCCGTCAACGCCTGTAACCATCAGTGGTTTTAAGTCGTTGCCACGTTTTGGTGACACAATTTTGGCCGTGAGCACCGAAAAAGAGGCACGTAAAATGGCCGAAGAAAACAGCCAAAAGGAAACTGATGGTCGTTTGGACATGAGTTCCACAGAGCTGATTGCCATGATTGATAAACAGCGTGAACAGCAGGCCTTCAACGTAATCATCAAGTCTGATGTGCAGGGCTCACTCAAATCGGTTGTCGATAGCCTTGCTACACTCGAGAACAAAGAAGTTATTGCTCGAGTTGTCGGTAAGGGGGTTGGCGACATCACTGAAAGTGACGTGATGATGGCCGCCAGTTCTGGTGCCACTATCTATGGCTTTAGTGTTGATTTGCCAATTGGCGTGAAGAAGCTGGCCGCTCGAGAAGGCGTTACGATTCGCGTTTACAAAGTGATTTATGAACTTATCGATGATGTGAAAGAGAATATGTCGCACCTGTTGGCACCGGAAATTATCGAAGATGAAGCCGGACGCCTGCTTGTGAAGGGAGTGTTCATGATTTCACGCAACCAAGTGATTTGTGGTGGCGAAGTCACCAAGGGCAAGATAGCACCTGGTTTAATTGCCAAAATCTCACGCGACAAGGAAGTGATTGCCGAGGCCGAGCTGGTTAAAGTTCAGCGTGAACAGTCTGAAGTCAAGGAAGTTGTCGAAGGCGATATGTGCGGAATCGAGCTGAAGACCGAGGGCCGTGTCGCAGTTGAAGAGGGTGATCGCATAGACTTCGTGAAACGAGAGATAGTTTCGCGTAAACTATAAACAACGCACGCAGTTCCCAAGGAGACGACGATAGTGGAAGAACGCTTCGAGCACAATCAAGAAGCGGGTGGGGAGAACCGAACAGATAAAACTGAGCGGTCTAAGCGGTCGTGGCGTGAGCGGTTTCTGGAGCGCATTTATAAGACAGATGAAGAAATTGCTTCTGGTGAAACTGAAAAGGTAAAACAATCTGTATCGTTTGCAGAGTTTATCAAAGGAATTTTTAAGCGCGATGATGAGCCTGAGACAAAAGAGCCGAAGAACTTCATAGACGAGGCCTTTGATGAAGCTCAGCATGAGCGGGCTGTGTCTGATGAGGCCAGGCTTGCCGAGATGAATGAGCAAGAGCGCACCGAGTTCTTCATGGTGGTTGCGCAGAGATTCCGGGATGCAGGTGAGCGCTTTCTAAACTTTATAAATCGCGAACAACCTCTTGAAGCTCAGGCTACAGAAATTGAGTCCGACGGAGCCATGTCTGCGGAAGCAGCAATACACTCGGTAGAGCCGATGTATGCTGGTGAACCGTCCGAAGATAACCTGGAAGCCAGAGTGCCTCAGGCAGATGCGCCACCATTCGACTTTGCAGTTAATGTCATGTCTGAGTCGCGTTTACGTGAAGCGGCCCAACGCACTACTTCGCCAATAACTGTTCATGAGGCTGTGCATCGGGGTGTCATTGATGATTTTGACTATGCGCCTACAGAAAGTGGCGGTAGAGATGTTGCTCAGGTAATTCAAGATGGCGACGTCAAGCGCGTTGAGTATCGACCGCGCATGCGAGACATGTTCTTTGCTGGTGCGGTCGGCACGGCGTATGGGCGCTATGAGATTCGCAAAAACCGTCGCGAGACAGATCGAAAAATGAAGAAGGGGCACCGAAAGAGTACTGAAGCACGCAAGCAGCAGGCAGCTGAATTCGAGGCCGCTCATAATCGTCTTATCGCTGAACAGCGGCGCCAACATCAAGAAATTGAGAAGCTCAAAGCTGAACAGCTTGAAGCAGAAGCTGAACGCAAGCGGGCGATAGTGGCATCGAGCATGGACAGCAAGGTTATCTTAGAGCGTATCCAAAAAGCAGCTGAACAGCTCGTAGCGGCAGAAAAGGCGAGCAATCAGGTGGCCGACAATCCTCAGGCGCACGCACACAACGCAGGTGAAACGTTTAAAGAATTACGGTTTGCCGACTTAAAACCGAGCACGGAGGTAGCGACATCAAAATCTGATAATGTTCGGGTTGTTGCCGTGCCAACCGATACAGTACAAATAGATAAAGATTCGTCGCTTCCAATCGTCGAAAACCCGTTCGAGGAACGAGTCCGTTTGTCGCAGCAATTTGAAACGACACCTGCGCCTGAAGAGGCTGAGAAACCGATTGCGCGCGAGACGCAGGCCATGAGGGCTGAGTCGGGTCCGGTGGCAGTCAAAGACATACTGGCAGATCGTACACGCATCCCAAACAACAAGGCAGCCCTGAAGGAGCGTGTCAGTTCGCAGTATGACATTTCCACCAACAGAGGCGCGTCAAACTGGGTTGCAACGGCAGTTATTCTCGGGCTCATCCTGATTGGACTACTGTTTGCATCAGCGCTATAATCTAACCTAAATTAGCACCAAAGGAATTTGCATGCTCAAAATTGATAACGCACTACTAGACGAAATTGGCCTCGGCGCTCTACCGCCAGAGGAAAAGAACCGTATGCTGCGTCACATTTATGAAACGCTTGAGATGCGCGTTGGTATGACGTTGGCGGCACAAATGACAGATGAGCAGCTCGACGAGTTTGAAGTATTGGCCAAGCAGAATGATGATGCCCAAGCCTTGCAGTGGCTAGAAACCAACTTCCCAGATTACAAGAAAGTAGTAGAAGAAGAGCTTGGTAAGCTGAAGCAAGAGATTAAAAAAGATGCTCAAGCACTTATAGATGCGACACATCAGCAAGATCAGCAGATGTCTGCCTAAAATATCTACATAACAGTAACGCAATCAGGCCCGAATAGCGGGCCTTTTTCATCTGTTTAGTATCTTGAGTCCATAACAATAAGCATTATTGACAATTTATCAAACTTATGCTAATATGCTTGTGTACTTAACATAAGTAGTATCTAACAGGTTAGGACCACCACACGCCATGAGCGAAACTAATCCACACAACCACGAAGAAGAATACCGCCCAAGCACCAAGCACCAAGCTTTGGTTGAGCGGTTTTTTGATACCTACAGCGAAGTTGATGATACTGATCCGGCACTGATAAAAGCAGCCGGTGATTTTGCTGATACCCAGATGGATCTCATGGAAAATGGTTCGTTCAATGAAGAAGAAAGCTTTGGGCTGGCAGAGAAGATTCTTGCTATCGAGCAAGCATTAAACGATGGCGAAAATGCAACAGCCCAAGATGCAATTGCTGAGCTGAGCCGTGAGATGAATCGACTGCGCGAAGATAACCAACTTACTGATGAAGAAGCAGTTGCCATTAAAGAAGCTTTGCTGCATGCGCTTGATCCAGAAAAGCGTGAGGCATTTGAGTCGGCCGAGCTTGCCGGTGAAGATTTAGCTGACCATGCAATTGAGTTGCGTGTTGATATGCTTGCAGAATCTGAAGATACGGATGATGAAACTGCAGATGACGCTGATGACGTTGAAGTTGAAGGCGATAGCGAACACGAGCCAATAGTCATTGAACTGCGCGATGGTGAAACGCTCCGGGAAGCGCTTGAGCGTATGGGTTATGACATTGTTGATGACGCTGATGGTGACGCAGAAACTGAAGAAACTGACGAAGCTGCTGACGATGAAGAAACAGAAGCAAGCATTGAAACAGTTGATGAAATTACCGCTCGTGCAGTGGAAGCTGTCCGCAATGGCGACCTGGACGCATACAATGATGCGAAGAATGCCTTTGTAGAACTGATTAAGCAGCGTGTTGCCGATGGCGAACTTGACCCTGCTCACATCCATATGTATGTAGAAGCCTTTAATAACCAGGTTGGCGATATCAGTGGCCTAGATGGTGCCGAAGAGCTAACAATGGACGCGTTTGCCGATGTTGAGGGTGCTGAAGACAGCCCTGAGACAGGCGGTACGTATGATCGATTTATCGAACTTGCTAAGAATGCAGTTGCTCGTGGCGACCTTGCTCACTACAACCAGATTAAAGCTGACTTTGTTGCCCAAGTTCAGAACATGCTTGATGATGGTCTGCTCAGCGAAGAGGATATCCCCGGTGTTCTTGATACTTTCGCCAATGGTGTTGGTAGCCTGAAGACACTGAAGGGTGCTACGTACGTACTCATGGCCGATGTTATGAGTGGCCGTCCTGAACGAAGCAACCGACCAGAAGGTTTCAACGAGGAAGGTAAACGACTTGTTGCTCAGTTTGAGATTGTTAAGACCGCCTATAACGAAACCGCTGCGAAGATGCGTCGCCGCTTGGGCCGCGCTCTGAGTCCAGGACTTAATGCACAGCATGAGGAAAACCTGGCTCGTTATAACGACATGATTGCGCAGCTTCGCGAACACATTCGCCAGGGATTTGAGTATGACGGCAAACTGGAAACAGACGCCGGTCGACTTGAAATGATGAACATGTTGAACAGCGGTGTTGTTGCAGAATTTGAAGCAAATGCCGCAGAACAGTACCAAAACATGAGTGATACAAAGTTTGGTAAATTCTTGAACTGGTACTCAAAGCAGGGCCGTGGCAAGAAGATGTTGATGGCTGCCGGCGTAGTCGGTGGTGGTCTGCTGCTTGGTGGCGTGCCACTAGCGGCAGGTTTTGCCGGTGCAAAGACATTCACCGCTATTATGGCCGGCGCTGGTAGCCAAAAGAGCGTGATCAAAGATAAGGGTCAATTGATGACTCAACTAGGTGCTGCAGGCCGAAGCGCACGGGCGAGCGGTAATTATGAAAACATTACTGATCTCATTGCCGGCATGAGTGAGAAACGTATTAACTCTGATGTTAACCGCACCCGCGCTGCCGTTCTTGGCGGTGTCGCGGTCGGTGCCTTTGGTGGCTATGTTGCTGAGGCCGGTGTTGATTATGCAGGTGACCGTCTTGGCAATCTTGGTAATAAGATTGGAGATTGGCTTCCAGGTGATTTTGATGCACCCCCTGAAATGGCTGAACCAAGCCTCAACCCTGATGGGAACGTGGCATTTGGCGATGGCCTCGGCCCTGATTTAGGTGCCGACGCCGCAGGTGGTGCACTTGAAAACGGCGCTGACATTGCCGCTGATGCCGGCGCAAATGCCCCTGGTGAGGCTGCCGCTCAGGCTGCCGATGCAATTAACCTTAATCCTGATGCTGCAGTTGAACAATATACTGACTTTGTTGATGTTGCGCAGCCCGGTGACGGATGGGTAAATACCATCCAAGACCTTGCAGATGCCGAAGGCATTCAGGGCGTAGATGGCAACGAAGCCTACCAAGTTTACATGGACCACGAGCAAGCGATTGGCCGATTAGCCGACTCATACGACATGGGCAATGGCGACTTTGGTATCCGTGCTCCCGGTGAAGTAACGATTCCTGCCGACCTGCGTGCTGACATTGTTTCAGACCTGCGTGGTTTTGGTGAAGCGGCACCAGTTGACTTAGCCGCTGACACGGCCGTTGATCTTGGTAACGCTGCCGCTGAAAATGCCGGTACGGTAATTGAAAACGCACCAACCTCACCATTTGAAAATGCAGCTGATGTTATCTTTAACGACACTGTGTCGAGTGGCGAACGTGTTTCAGATGTCTTTGGCGACTACCTTGAAAGTGCCCACCCAAATATAGATCTGACACAGGCCCAAGTTGATGCTTTGTGGAATGACATCGTAGCCAACTATGGGTACTCAAATAATGCAATTGCCGATATTTTCCCAGGCTCTGATGGTTCAGTCTTTACCGCTTCTGGCGAGTCGGGTATAACCCAGCGCGGTATCACCGCGATTGAGGAATACCTCCGTAACCAAGAGCTCGTAAGTTAATTAAAGTAAAAGGAACATAAACATGACAGTACAACTCAACCAACAATTTCTACACGACGTCGGTATCACCGGCCTGAATGAAGAGGAAGAACAGCAGACGCTCGAAAGCTTAGGCCGCACACTCGAAATGCGTGTCGGCATGGCGCTTGCTTCGCAGCTGAGTGATGACGAATTGAAGAAAGCCCCGAAAGATATTGATGAATCATGGCTTGATGAACACATCCCGAACTACAAAGATATCGCCAAGACCGAAATGGACGCTATGAAAGATGAGCTAACAAGATCTGTCGCGGCTAACAAAGAGCTTGTAGAGAAGAAATAACTACAGCTGATTTCCAGCTAAGAATGCACCGGTCGGCATCTCAGATTTGCCGGCCGGTTTTAGTTTTTCGATAAGCAACGCGCCTTCGTGGCAGGTAACAACCAGCTCATTATCCTCAACGCGATAATCACCGGGTTCGCCAGACTCATCGACAACTTTAGCTTGGGTGATGGTCAGCTCGTAGTTACCGAGTTCAGTTCGTGAACCCGGCCAGCCGGCAAAGGCACGGATTTGTCTCTCGATAACAGTAGCGGGTAGATTCCAGTTTATCCAACCATCGCCCTTAGTAATCATCTTCGTAAAGGTAGCTTCGTCATCGTCTTGCGGAACGCCTTGATTTGAGCCATCGAGAATCGAGGGGAGCGCTTCAATCAGCAACCCTGCACCCTTTGTTGAGAGAGCGTCATAAATTTCTTGTTTAGACTCGTGGCCATAGAGCTCATG
>JBPEXE010000094.1:0-11143 GCA_052031955.1 Saccharimonadales bacterium (SeqCode) | reverse complement strand
TAGAATGTATCGTTGTCTGTACCTGATGTGGTGTTGTCTGGGTTGTCAATGTTGTTGACAGTGAAGTTGACATATTCACGGTCGGTAATAGTACCTGGACCGGTTTCTGTGACCACCGTCGTTTCGGTTGCGTTACAGGTGATGTCAAAGTACGTCTGGTCTGCGCCTGAGCCAATTGCAGTCAACGTCTCGGTTGTACAACCGGTTGCGTTGTCTGTTGTATCGCCAGGTGCGTCAGCAATGGCGAAGTTAGTAATCGTTATAGTTGAACCTGCGTCATCGTCAAGATCAGGCACGTTATCGGCCTCAACCGTTGATACGTTACAGGCCTCACCCGGTAGCGGGTTCTCATTACAGAACTCGATACGCAGCGAACCAAACGTAACGCCGTTTGGCAACTGGAAGCTCACGTCGTAGTTCGTTTCAGCAGCAGCGGCTGAACTATCCATGTCAACGTAGCGATCTAATATTTGTGCAGCATCGACTTGTTTAACGCCGATGAGAGCAGGGATCAGTGACCATAGCGCCATAGCTATGACCAACACCCAAATTAACGCTGCAGTCCTGCGAAGAGCAGCTAATTGGTAAGACATTGCGTCCTCCTTGTTTTGTTTTTTGTATTTTAAATAAACCCACGAAAATTGGGTGCCACACACGCGAGAACGAAATACCCCTATTCAATTCAACGCTTTAGCATCGCAGTTTGCTTTTTGTGTTGTTAATGCCCCACGACTTTATCGTGTCTACCTCTGACTTTAGCATGATTTTTATGCTGAAGCAATAGCGCTTATGCTAGAAGGTTGATGTCACAACAAAGGTTTGATTTGCCGTGTATAAGCCGGCTGCTGTGATGGGACTCACATTCATAATGTATGATGCGGTGAAAATTGTCTCGCCACTGCTACTGTCTGAGTATGCAACCGTGTCGGTTGGCGAGTACTTAAATTGGCCGTCGTCATCGTACTCATTATCTACCTGTCCAAACGAGAAGGTTGCATCTGGAATCTGCTGAGGTATTTGACCAAAGACAACGGGAGCTGTGTTGGCGGCAAGGTTCCAGCCAAACTGCTCCGTACCTGGTGCGCTTGCACCCTTGACTGTCATACCGTCGATTGTCTCACCCGACTCGCTGGTTGGCAGGCCGGTGACAGCATGCACAATGTATCCTTCAGATAAATAGGTGCGCACACTAAAAGTGGCTGTACCGGTGCCGGTTGTCGCCCCATCAAGCACGCCCATATCGATGTCCGTACCGTTCACAACAAATTCGAGATACGGCACATCTGTGGTTGTGAAGCCACCGTACAACTGGTAGTTAGTACCGGTTAGATTCCCCGTCCCGAGATCACCTAGTGTGGCCCGAGCACTATAGCTTGCAGAGCTTAAATCAAGCTCGCCACCAGGACCAAGGAAATACTCGTTTATCTCATAATTGCTAGATGAGCTCTGTGCAAATAATAACGGTGAGCTTATGCTGCTCACCACAAGAGCCAGTATTGATAATAGTCTCCACTTCTTCATAGCACCCTTATGTCATTTTACATAACCAAGTTCGATTCGCACAATTCTTGGTGCTAACCGAGGCAGAGTTCTGCCTCAGCTAGCGTTGCGAGTTACCTCGCCCGGTGTGAACCGTATGGGTACGTCGTTGTTGTGGTGGACGTTTATACAACCCGGAGGTTGCATCGTATGTACCGTGCATTTAAGCAACTACACGCGCGGCGCATATACGGTGCATAATTGAAAATTTTGTTTTTGTGTTTTTATTTTCGCTTATGCTAGGGATAAGCGTACCATGTTTTGAAGTTATTAGGCAAGCACTGTAGGGGCCGATTGCACAACCTGTGGATTACTTTTTCATATTCTTATAAAACCACTACCTTTATAGTTCATATATATATGGGGTGTGCTATGATGATTCTAAGCGGATTAACCATAAACAGTTTTTGAAATGGCTGACGAACCAGATAAGAACAAACAACAGGGAGCATCAGGTGCAGACGACGGGATGGCAGACAATCCCGATGCTTTGAATGCAAATTATGAAGCACCTCAAAATGATATTGATCCCAATGAGATAAAGAAGACATTTGCCGACCGAGTTAAAGGTGTTACCAGTAATTTCAACATATATCTCATTGCTTTCTTGGTTATCGTCTTTATCGCTTTGGTTATTACCTATGTTGCACTTAACTCAAACCAGCAGGATGACCTGTCTATTACTGGTCAGGACTTGACTGACGAAGCCTTTGACGAGCTTGCTCAGAACGAATCGAATGTGGGTGACGTCAACCAAACATTGACGGTTGAAGCCAATGCGATTTTTAACGGCAAGGTATTGGTCAAAGATAACCTCGATGTAGCCGGCTCTATCAATGTCGGTGGTCCACTCACCCTGCCTGGTATTACAGTGGCTGGTACAAGTGCCTTTGAAGATGTCGAAGTGAATAACAACCTGAGCATTCTCGGTAGCGCGAGCATTCAAGGCACGCTCAATGTAAACGACAATGCGAGCATCAGCGGCAACCTGTCTGTCGGGGGTGAAATATCTGCCTCAAGTGTTACTGCCGATTCCATCAACTTTAGTGGTGATTTACAGATATCTCGGCACGTAAACACCGGTGGCCCAACACCGGGTGTCAGCCGTGGTGGCGCCGTTGGCGCGGGTGGTACGGTTTCAATCAGTGGTACCGATGCCTCAGGCACGGTTACCATCAACACTGGTGGCGGTCCGTCAACCGGCATCTTAGCAAACGTCTCCTTCGCTGTTTCATACACCGGTACTCCTCGGGTTATCATTTCGCCATCAAATGCAGCCGGCTCTACGCTCAACTATTACGTGATTCGTACCTCAACCGGATTCTCGGTGCGCACAACCAACACGCCAACATCATCAACCACCTACGTGTTCGACTTCTGGGTTGCAGAATAGATTAAACGTCTAAGAAAATTACAACTTTATTGTCTGACACGTGCATTACGCCACGGTCAATTTTGATACGCTCTTCGCCGCGGTCACTACGAATAACCACCTCGCATGGCGTGAGGAGTGACATAAAGTTTTTGTGATCGTGCAAAATATCGAACGGGCCGGTAAGGTTCTCGGCCGAAACGCTGGTTGCCTCACCATCATAATAGACATGAAAAGGCGAATAGACCTTCACTTCACTAATCGTTTTGCCGTCACTACCGTCCTTTTTGTCGTCTTTCTCAACACTTGAAGCACCTGATATTGCTGCATCGTCAGCACTGGCTTCAAGCGATGCAGAATCAACTTCAATCTCATCACCGCGTTTTTGGGCTTCAAGCGCGGCCTTCATGCGCTCGGCTGCTGCCTGCTTCGCGTCGGCGCTCCCTTCGGCTACCGGATTCGGCTCATTAGACTGGTCATCATCTGCCATGGTCTGTGGGCCTCCTAGACAATAATTTCTTCGATACCCTTGAGTGTTTCTTCAAGCGTACTGTACACACCCGGCTTACCGGAAAGGTCTTCGACCACAAACATGTCCTGAGTAAAGAATTGGATGAGCTGCTTCGCCTTGGCGTAGTCGGCGCGGTCAGACGGTGATAGTTCGTTTTCACCGATGATTGCGATGATTGATTTCAATGATTCATATTTCTGCATCAAACCCTGCACCTGGACCGAGAGAACGTAGTGACGATCACCGACGATTTCAGGTGTGAGGAGTGACGAGCTGGTCTTGATAAGGTCGACCGAAGGACGAATGCCTTCCTCGGCAACCTTACGCGAAAGAACAATAATCGAGTCTAGCTCATGCTGAATCATCTGCACGGCAGGGTCAGAAAGGTCATCAGCCGGCACATAGATGGTCTGCACAGCTGTGATTGAGCCGTTCTCGTTCGAGCTCAAACGGTCCTGCAAGGATTTAATGTCAGAGAAAATTGTCGACTGATAGCCACCTTCAGCTGGAATCTGGTCAAGAATGGTCGAAAGTTCGTTGCGGGCCTGCACATAACGATAGGCATTGTCAGCGAAGAAGAGAATGTCTTTCTTTTCCTCATCGCGGAAGTATTCGGCTAGCGCCACGGAAGTGATACCAATCAGGGAACGCTGGACCGGGTTTTCATTCATTTGCCCAAAGAACATGCAGGTGTTTTGCAGGAGATTTCTATCCACCAAGGTTTCATAAAGTTCGTGGCCTTCACGGATACGCTCACCAATACCGGTAAAGAAGGCGAGTCCACCGCCACTCTTGGCAATGTTGTGAATCAGCTCCATGGTCAGGACTGTTTTACCAACGCCGGCACCACCGACAATACCAATCTTACGGCCCTTCACAAATGGCGTGAAGAAGTCGATAACTTTAATGCCGGTCTCCAGAATTTCTGTCTTTTCGGCCTTAAATTCACTACTCCCACCCGACACTTCAAAGATATTTTTGCGTGGTGCATCGGCTGGAGCCGGCTCTAAGCCATCGAGTGGCTCGCCGAGCGCATCAAGGATTCGCCCAACCGATACTTGCCCAGTTGGCACCTCGATACTGTGTCCAGTGGCGTCCACCTTCATACCCTTCGTAAGATCTGTTGCCGAGCGCATATTAAGACAGGTAACCGTTGTTTCGTTCTTGATGGAGTCAACCAATAATGGCGATTGCTTCTCATTCTGGGCGCGCAGAATCTCACCCACGGCTGGCATCTCATCCAAAAACTCTACGGTAATAACAAGTTGTTTGATGGTGCGAATATTTCCGACGCTCATGCATTTACCTTTCTGAGGCCAGACATGACCTCCTTCAGACGTTGGTCCTGCATACTTCGCTTAGAGCGGTAATACGACAGACGGACCTCATCAAAGCTGTCACGGGCATTCTCATTGGCGGCCGACATGGCACGGAAACGTGATGCGTACTGAGCCAGCTTTGAGTCTAGAATGATTTGCGAAAGTGCAATGTTGAGCATGGAGCGCTCAAGGTGATCGATGACGTGATAGGTCGTCGGCTCAAAAATATAGTTCTCCTCAGAGATAATGTCACCCTTCTTCTTAGCATCGATATCGGCTTCCATACCCTGTTGCTGTACCGCCGCACGCAAGCTAATCGACTTCACGTCCTGAACCATCAACGAGACATACTGCTGATACCAGGCTGTTGTTGTCTTATAGCGCTGCACTTCATTGATGATAGGCGTAACATTAATGTTTTGGTCGCGGGTCGGTAGTTTGTAATAGCGCTTAATGCTGACCCCGCGCTGTGCCAGCTGGATGGCACCATGATGGCCGATCACGATAATGTCGTGCTTTTCTTTATCAAATGATTTGAGCATCCATTCAATCAGCTTCTGGTCAATGTCGCCACTAAAACCACCCTCTGCGGTGACCACAATAAACAGTTCCTTGTTGATGATTTTGTCACGAATTTGTGAGCGCCCAAACCTAAACTCGCTGTCGACGCGGATTTGATTGTAAATCCCCCACAACTCCTGGAAGAATTGTGTCGATTGCAACACTTGGTTCTTAATCTGCGCAATGCGCATCGACGCAATACCTTCAAACACACCCGTCAGTGTCACCAAGGTGTTCATTTGTTTCATGTCTTTTGCGATTTCTTGTGGTCTTTGCATGGATGCCTACTTCTTCATCTCGATGGTTATTTTCTCGAGAAGCTTCTGTTTGGCAGCTTCAAATTGCTCGTCGGTTTCGATTTCCTTGGAGAGCAAGCCAACCTCGGCCTTCATGCGCTCAATATCAATCACGGTGCCGTCAATCTCAAGCACAATCTGCAACATCAACTGCTGGTCCATAACCGAGAAATATTCACCCGGTTTCTGGCTCAGAATTTCGTTAATCATCTTACCGCGCTCAATATCCTTTTTTGCTTCCAGCGCCATCTCAGAACCAAAGTGCGAGAACTCTTCTGCCTCGCGGAAGCGCGAGAGTGCCTTCATGACGGCTACACCTTGGGCTTTTTGGCGCGAATTGTGGCCAACGCCACCAACTCGCGATACAGACAGACCGGTGCTAACAGCCGGTCGAATACCGTCACGGAATATATCCATATCCAAAATCAACTGACCATCGGTAATGGACATGATGTTCGTCGGCAGATACGCCGTAATGTCACCGCCTGGTGCCAGCACCATCGGAAGCGACGTCAGTGTGCGTCCACTCTCTTTTATGCGGCCGGCACGCTCAAGCAGACTTGAGTGCGCATAGAACATGTCACCCGGAAATGAGTCACGACCGGGGCTAACGTTGGCCAGCAAAGAAATTTCACGATAGGCGTAGGCATGAGAGGTTAGGTCGTCATACACAATCAGGCAGTCTTTTTGCTCAACCTGCCAGAGGTACTCGGCCATAGACACTGCAACGTATGGCGCCAAATAGGTGGCCACGAGCGAGTCAAACATTGTCGATACAATCACAATAGTGTTATCAAGCGCATTGTTATCAACCAGTCGATTGAGGAGCATCGTCACGTCAGCACGACGCTTACCAATCAATGCATAGATAGTGATTTTCTCGGTACCTCGCTGGTTAATCGCAACCTGGGTTGCCATGGTTGTCTTACCGGACTTTGAGTCGCCCAAGATCGCAATACGCTGGCCATACGACAACGGGAAGAGTGCATCAATAATTGTCAGCCCGGTTTCAAACTGTGTATCAAGTTGCTGACGGGCAATCAACGATGGCGCCGGTTTGAACACAGGCCAAACCGCATCAGCTGCAATCGGGCCCTTGCCATCCAGTGGCTCGCCAAAAACAGAAACAATGCGGCCAATAAACTCCTTGCCAACCTTTGATACAAGCTCGCCGTGCTGTACAACTGCCGCGACACCGGTTTCGAGGGTGCGCGTGCCCAGGTGCAAAATAACTACGGTGTTCTCGTGAACCTGGTAAACAGTTCCCTTTGAACCGTCCTCAAACATTACGAGAGCATTGACCGATACCGGGTTGAGCCCACTGACGGTAACCAGGAAACGTTCAACACCAACAACCTCTCCAACCGGATGTCCTTTTTCGACCAGGTTCTTAAAATGCGAAGCACTCATGCAACTGGCTCCCCTGGCGTTGTTGTTCGATGTAAGACCTCAACAAATTTTGGTGTCGAGCTCATAATCTTTGTCTTCACAGAAAAGTCATAACGGCGCATAGGTGTCTTTAAGATAAAACCGGCACCAATCGCCGGTTGAACGCCAATTTGCACCAGTACTCCCGGGTCAATCTCGGTTCTGAACCACTTCACAATTTGCTGGTACATGTCTTGGTCCGGTTCTTGTGAGAACGAGATACGCAGCTGCCCGGCGTTTTCCTTAATCTGCTCGAGCTCTTTCTGGACGGTTTTCAGCGACTCAGTGTCATCTTTCAGCTTATTCAGCTCCAGAAGTTCGTTGACCATTCGTTGACCGGCCTTGGTTCCAACGCGCTTGGCGCCAAATCGCTCACGCACATCATCTTGCAGGCGGTCATTCACAATCTGCTCAATCTGCCGCAAGGTCATGATGAGGTCTCGCTTTCCGCCAATACTGTTCGGAAGCTTAAACGCCATTCCTGAAGTCCTCCAAAATCGCGGCTTTGTTCTCTTGCAGGTTCAGGAAAATATATTCGAGCTGATCAGACAAATCAAGCTCAGTTCCAATCGATTCAATGATGTAGTGGTTGATAATCTGGCCCATGTTTTTCTCAAACTTTTCGATGACAGCCTCTTTTTCGGCAGCGGCTTGGTTTTGCAACTGTTCAGTAATCAGCGCGCGCTGTTCCTCAACAACATTTTGAGTCTTCTGAATAGCGTCGACTGCTTGATCCTTGGCATTAGCGATAGATTCCTCATAACGAGCAAACTCGTCCTTGAGGACAGTCTTAATTTCGTCTTTCATGAACTCGTTGAGCTGTGATGTAGTGAGGCGCAAGTCCTGCTGCAGGAACATGGCGTTTTCATTAATTACGTTCTCAAAGTGAAGACGACCTCTGTTTTTAAGCTCCTCTCGAAACTCCTGATTAAACACTGAATCGGCTGATACGTCAGCCTCTTTAACAATATCCGCGCGGGACTTTCCGCCAACCGCACCAACCTTATTGAGCGCGTAGACAACGTAGATAAATCCACCGGTGGCGCTCACGATTGCACCAACCATTACCAGAAACCAGAGTAAACTCACAGGCCCACCTCGTTTTTAACAGATGTTAAATCTTTAATAACAAGTATACCGCAACTAAACCGCTTATGAAAATAATTACACTGATTACGACCACCTGTGCCAGGCCGGTCAGAACCGAGTTTTTTGAAAGCGGGTTACGGCCGATAGAAATAATGGATGTCCTCACCGAGCTATACAGCAAGCTACCGGAGATAGCCCCAGCGATGAGAATAATGATAAGGCCGGCATAAATACGGATGGCTGAAACCGGCTTGCCGGCAATGGTTTCAGAAAACTTAACAAGAAATTCTGGCGCACTGGCCTCTGAGGCGAGGTCCGGGTTCGGGCCCACGTCGAGCTCTGCTAGAGCACGAGCAATGTTCACAGTGACGAGGTTGCCCTGCGCGTCGGTAATCTGCTGTTGAGTGAGAATATTCGAGGTGTCAGAAAAATCTACATTGGTTAGCATTTTCCCAATAACGAGCTTTTCGGATGTGCCGGCTTTTTGCGCAATGCCGCTCACTGGAGATGTGGTAATTAAATCACCGGATTCAATATTTCCCCGAGTATCGGTTACCAAC
The DNA here is from genome assembly GCA_052031955.1 of Saccharimonadales bacterium (SeqCode). Classification (GTDB taxonomy): domain Bacteria; phylum Patescibacteriota; class Saccharimonadia; order Saccharimonadales; family JBPEXE01; genus JBPEXE01. The sequence goes on along the minus strand of JBPEXE010000094.1, from coordinate 2,468 downwards.
ACTTCATAGCGACCACTTTTGGCAACGAATACACCGGTTGTGTCTTCAGTCAGTGTGACCGCCGAGTCGTTAGAGCGCACAACAACGCCAAGCATTTCTTCATTGCGATCACTGTTGATTGCCTCTACCTGATTGTCCTGGCCGGGCGTGAGACCGACAACAGACCCTCTCAGCAATGTTTGAGTTGTTGAGTAACCCTGTACAAAGTCCTGTGCAAAACTCGGCACCACAAACAGTCCAACCGCAGCCATGACAAAGAGCATAGTGATGAAAAATCGGTTAAATCCAGCTTGTATGTTTCGAGTCATATCTGTTTTGCTTTGATACAAACAGTATAATGCTCATGCTTGAATAGTTCAACCTCTGGGACGCTAGTGAGTCTGTTTTAGAGGGCTCGTGCAGTCGCGATTATTGGCTGTATGTTGGCCAAAACCATCTCAATATCTTGGGCAGTTGTCTGACGGCCCATTGAGAAACGAAGTGTGCCGCGCGCCTCATCTTCACTGCCACCAATGGCTTTTATCACATGAGATGATTCGTCGCGCAGGGCGCTACAGGCTGAGCCGGTTGCAGCCATAATTCCGGCTTCGTCAAGCATCATCACCACACGTTCGCCATCAATCCCCGTTAACGATACGGAAACAATGTTTGGCAAACTGAATTTTTTATGACCATGGAGTTGTGCATCAGGGTATTCCGAAATGAGGTCTGCCCGAAACATATCGCGAATTTTGGTGAGTCGATGGCTTTCGTCTTTGCGCATTTTCTGAGCCATATCCAGTGCTTTGGCTAAACCAACCGCCATAGCCACGTTTTCGGTGCCGGATCGCAAGCCATGCTCCTGCCCACCACCCTGCATAAAACTACCAAGCTCAATACCGGCTCGAATATAGAGCGCTCCGCTCTGCTTCGGCCCATACATCTTGGCGCCATTGATTGTCATTAAATCAACACCGAGCTTGTCGACGTGCATATCGAGGTAGTTTGCTGCTTGTGATGCGTCGGTATGCAAGTAGATGCTCATGTTCTCTCCCACTTCACGGCGGCGAGCACGCTCATGTGCAATCAACTGAGCAATGTCAGCCATATGCTGAACGGTACCAATTTCGTTATTGGCATACATCACGCTCACCAGACGCGTCTGGCCATCAATCTGTTTGGCAAGCTCCTCAAGCTTAAGCAGTCCATGTTCATCAACTGGAATTGGCATACTGTTGTACCTCTGGGCCGGCTCAATTACCGCCTCGTGCTCGATTGAGGAGTACAGCATGGTGCCCTCGCTATCAGCCATCACGCCATGAATCGCAATGTTGTTGGCTTCAGTAGCACCGGCAGTAAAAGTAATCTCGCTCGGTCGTGCGCCCAACCAATGCGCAACATTGGCGCGGGCTTCTGACAAATCTGATTTCACGCCCCGAGATGCCAAGTACACGCTCGATGGGTTGTAAAATGTATCGCTAAAATATGGCTGCATCGCGGCGAGGACCCGCTCATCCATTGGCGTCGCGGCTGCGTAATCTAAATAAATTGGAGCACTCATGTTACTCAGTATACCGCGGTGGGTTATTGTTGCGGGATTGGTCGATGATAGACCTGGTCAGCTACCGCGAAATAGTAGGCTTTAATCGCTTGGTACAGATTGGCTATTTCGGCATCGTCCGCCATCACCGCGGCTTGGTCATTTTGGATTTTTAATACATAGTCATCATGAATTTCATAGCGTGTTGTGACACGTTGCAGGCCTTTTTCGTCACGCCATTCTTCAAACCAAATCCACGTGTGCTCATCGAGCATAAAGAATTCGCGCCGGCGGTTTGGTGGCAACTTGCCAAACAAACTTGCGCCAACCCGTGCTTCTTTCTGAATTAACTCACGCAGCGTTTTGTTGCGCGGAGCTGGTTTGTAATGCTTTTTTGGAAGTAGTTTACGCAGCATCGGCATACCATTCGTCAATTACTTCACCGGGAGTTTGGCCCATGCTTTGTGGCTGCTCGTTGATTGATGCGGTTGGCTCAACCAATTGGCCATGCGTACCGGTCAGTTCATCTTGGCGCATCTGAGCGGTGTAGGCACCGGCTGTCGACATGTATTCAATCATGCCGCGAACAACCTCACGGCGTGAGTCTCGCTCGGGATCTTGGACTCGTTCTTGGTGGAGTGCGCGCACTTCATTGACCAGACCGCGACGTTCAAAGCGCGATGGGTCAAGCATTTCGTTGCGACGACGCTGCTCGAGGCGCTGTTCAAATTCAGATGGAATATGCAAAGTATCACCACGAGATGGTGACGGGTGCGCACTTTCATTGCCGAACAATTGGTTGCTCATCAAACTCCCTTAGGAAAACCCGGTTACAGCGTTATGCGGCTTGCGCGGGAATGCCGAAGAGATTTTGAGCATTCACGCTTGTTGTGTTCCCGATATTTTCGTTTGTGTCGTCTCTCAGCTCTGCGAGAAACGCTAAAATAGT
>JBPEXE010000093.1:0-4274 GCA_052031955.1 Saccharimonadales bacterium (SeqCode) | reverse complement strand
AATGAATATGCCAACTTGATCGGCGGTGCGCAGTTTGAACCTGAAGAAAACAACCCGATGATTGGCTGGCGTGGTGCTTCGCGCTACTACAGCCCTGAATATCGCGAAGCATTTGAGCTTGAATGTAAAGCCATGCTAAAGGTTCGTAATGACATGGGCATCACCAACGTGAAGGCAATGGTGCCGTTCTGTCGTGACCTCACCGAGGCGCGGAATGTGCTTGAAGTGATGGAGCACGCAGGACTGAAACGTGGCGACAACGGATTCGAGGTGTACGTGATGGTGGAAATCCCGTCCAACGTCATTTTGGCAGAACAATTCGCCGAACTGTTCGACGGCTTTTCAATCGGATCAAACGACCTGACACAATTGGCGCTTGGCGTAGACCGTGACAATCATACCGTAGCGCACATCTACGACGAAAATAACGAAGCCGTTAAGCAGCTCATCCGCCAGGTCGTTGCTGTGGCCAAGAAAACCCACACCAAGATTGGTTTATGCGGCCAGGCACCATCCGACTATCCGCAGTTTGCGCGCTTCTTGGTTGAGACCGGTATCGACAGCATGTCGCTGGCACCTGATACAGTTGTAAAAACCACCATCGATATTGCCAAGACAGAAAAAGAGCTCGGTCGTTAAACCGAGCTCAGGCTAATGATGCACCCTAAAGGCCGGGTTCTTCGCCGGCCTTTGTTATGTCACCAACGTAGACATCAAAAATGAGCATAGAATTTGGCGGTACGGCATCGCCGCTGCCTTGTTCGCCATAGCCGTATGGAGCAGGCACGACAAGACGGCGCGTGCCGCCAACCTTTATGCCGACGAGGCCTTCTTCCCAGCCCTGTATTACCTGTCCCGCCCCCAGCGTAAACTGGAATCCTTGATACCGCCCGTCTTCATCAAGCTCAGAACCATCAAAGCGTGTTCCGTCCGTCAGCCACCCTTCGTATGCGACCAACAGCGTGTCGCCAGGCGCCGCAACTGCACCGGTGCCTTCGCGGATTTCGGTCACCAACGTTCCTTCGGTGTCGGCATACTTCTCATATTGTTCAAAGTCGCTCGGCTGAGGCAACTGTGTTCCGTTCGATGAACTCGTCGCGCCATTCACAAGGCCGCCAGCTTCACCGGTATTTATGAGCTGGCCTACGTCAGTGGTGGTATTTACGGACAGCTGTGACTCGTTTGTAGTCGTGCCCGCCACTGTCTTGTCGGCAGCTTCTTCCTCTTCACCGGTTTGCGAAAAATAATAACCGGCAGCTATTCCGCCGGCTGTAATCATGACGCTTCCAACAATCAGTAAAATGAGGTATCTAACTTTCATGCAATACTCCCAGTGTAACGTGAAAATTATCACATGGCTAATCTTTGAGCCTGCTAGTGCTGAGGCCACCACTCCCGTATAATGTATGTACGTAGTCGGCAGACTTCGGATAAGTAATTGACCCGAAAGGGGGCACGCAATGAAAATCCTGCACTGGAACGTCTGGTTAAACGAGGATATTGATAACATCCTTAAAACCTTACGGGAGGTTAATGCCGATATTCTCTGTCTACAAGAAATGACCATCGGGCACAGCAACCAGGGCGGGCTCGATACTGTCCAGTATGTAGCCGAGGAGTTGGGCATGCACTCCTTCCACCGCGACATGGAATTTGATGACGAGGGCTATTTGGTAAATGCTATCTTCAGCAAAGAGCCGATTAAAGACTTCCGATACGTCTGGATTAACAAGCCTCAAGGTGAAGGTGGTTTTGACGACGAATACCGTTGTTATGTTGAAATTGGTATCGAAGTAGCCGGCCAAGACCTTACCATTGGCACCACACACATGTCGTATACACATGCTTTTGAGGAAACACCCCGCAAGCTGGGCGAGACTGAGCTTCTGGTGAAGGAAATTAGCAAGTCGGAGCGATTTATCTTCACGGGTGATCTAAACGTCACACCGGAGAGTCAAACCGTACATCGTATTAATTCGATACTTAAACCGGCCGGGCCTGATTACCATCAAAAAACCTGGACGACCAAGACGTTCGACTATGAAGGTTTTGTTGCCAACAGTCGTGATTGGCGGCTCGACTATGTCTTTGTAACCCCGGACATACAGATTCTGTCGTCCGAGATTGTCGAAACGCAATACTCAGATCATTTGCCCATCTTGGTCGAATTTATGATGAGCTAATCCATATCCTCGGCCAGTCGCTCGGCCATAACTTCTTCAAAGTCATCGAAGTAGGTATTGATGGTCTGCAAATCAAAGGAGGGAAGAATATTGTCATGAGACTCACGCTCAAGCAAGAACGTAAAGGCCTCTTCAACCAGCACATCAGCTTCTACCTTACCCTCTGTTAGTTGCTCGTAATAGTCGTAGTCCACGCGCACCACGTGGGTAGTTTCGCCATTAGTATTCTCACCGTCGCCGGCTTCTACTGTGAACGTCCAGCCCGAAGCATCTCGTTCCATATCTTGAATTACAAAAGAGTCTCGCACCATTTTTATCTCCTTGAGCTTATGCCTTCATCATTGGTTTGCACAACTTTGCGATGGATTTCGCTGGGCGATGAGTTGTCGAGGTTGCCGTGCACTTCCTGTTCCAAGATGTGCTCATGCTTCGACACTCCCCGATAAATCGGATGCAGATAGGCCACACCGGCCAGTAGGAGTGGGCGATGCGCTATACCTGAAATACTTCTAATCACCTCATCAACGCGCCTGAAGTAATCACGTAATAACAACTTCTGGGTATTGTTCGGCTCATAGTGCCCATGGAACATCTCGGCGCCACTGTGACTGACCGAGTTGCTGACGGCATGTCCCTCCAGGAATGAGGTCATCGCTTCGTCGAGATTGAGCTCCTCGCGCATACTATTCGGCAGGTCGGGGTGAAAGATTTCACGAGCATAGTGATTGTCGGCTTCAAACAGTCGCACGCCCTTGTGGCTCAGTGTTAGAACGACAACTTCCTGATTGTCATGCATGAGCTGGTCGATTTCATCAACCACAAACCTGCCCTTGACCATGATTTCATAGGGTTCGTCTCGGTCAATTGGCGGCAGGAGCAGGTGGCTAAAGTGCTTTTCGTGAATAAAAAAAACCGCGGTGCGGTTCTTAACATTCCAGAGTGAGGCGGTTATGCCTTGGGCGGGTTGGAGCAACCTTTGAATATCTCGTTGCCGCATGCCCTGAGCCTCCAGAATCTTGGTGGCAGTTTCGAAAACGTGCTTGAAGCGTAGTCGATTCGTCTCGGCCGAGTCGGCTTCGTCGCCCAGCCGTATGTAAGCAGTGATTGAGTTCCGACCTCTGTGGCGTCGCAGCGACTCCATGTGGCCTTTAGTTGGCATTTGATACATGCTACCATCCTCCGCTTACATCTTCATTATACACCCATGTGCAAGGCCAGAGTGCAACAAGCAAGGTCTACAGACGGTCTACGGATGTGTGAAATGACGGTTGCGCAGGCTGGTTCTTTGAAACGCGGTCTGTGCGAATCTGAATTGATGGCGAGGCCACACTGACGGCAACCTTTTGATCAATCGCCACGGATATAACCGGTTCAGCCGGCTCAACAACCTCCGCAAACTCAAGCATGTCAGCTGCCATTGCTTTTTGAATTGCTTCGCGTAAATCACGACCACGAGCCGAACGAGAAATGTTGCGGCCACTAATTGTATCGGTCATGTTGAGTGAGCAAGTGATAGAACCGCGTTGCTCAGATGACAGACTAATTTCACCCTTTTGATTTATAAGCCAGTGGTCAGCCTTGCTGCGCACCTTAAATGCAGTGTGCTTGTGTCGCGACTGCTCTTTTGCCCACTTGTTATTGCCCTTGCGACCATACAGCTCATCATGGCTCAAGCCGTGCTTGTGACTGACAAGTGCGCGCAACAGGGCAACCTCAAAGCTGTAGCCCAGGCCGATACCCAAGAGTTCTTTGCTCTCAGTCTCCGATTCATGGTCAAAACGTGCGCTGTAGGCCATCGGATCAATAACATTGACGATACGAACGCCGTCCGGGGTAGACCAGGCACGAATAATAAGTTCGCGCTCGAGTACAGGTCGCACATCGAATTGCGAAGCGAGGGTGTGGAGTGTGGGCAGAGACTGATTCATAGACCATACATTACCACTTTGTTTGTGTTTTGTCTAGTTTATTGTCGGATATACAGTACTAGGGCTCGAGTAGTTCTTTAATGCGGTCGACACTAATCAGCATGGCGTCCTTTACATGTTCGAACGCACCGTCTTCTTCAATTTCTTTCAACTGAATACTCGC
>JBPEXE010000092.1:0-3020 GCA_052031955.1 Saccharimonadales bacterium (SeqCode) | reverse complement strand
GAGATAGTAATCATAGCTTCAGGCTTGCTCAGATGAAATCGTCCGGTCGCTTGATGAATGAAACGGCTTAGCATCGTCGTGGTTGCACGATAATCGGCAATGACGCCGGCCCGCATCGGCTCCACGACGGTAACATTATCAGGAGATTTACCCTTCATCTCACCGGCACCATGACCTACGGCCAGTGTTGTTGGATTCTTTGGGTCTCCGGCAAATGCGATAACAGACGGCTCGTTTACCACCACGCCCTTCTTTGGCACGTGGATGCGAGTCGTAGAGGTTCCAAGGTCTATTGCTAGCTTCTTTGAAGTCAATCCCATCGACCTGACATTATAAAGCAGTTGGCAAGAATCGAACATGAAAACATGCAGGGGTGCTCTTGATGGCAGATTCTTGTATAATCAACGTGGTTATGCACGAGATAAATAACGTCAACAAACGGTTGCGCGCAATTAAGAATTTCTCCAATTACTTTTTGATGGGGATTGTTGTTGCTCTTTTAACCTTCATTATCGTATTGGCAGCCGCAGGCTATGACATTGACCGTAACACAGGTCAGGTCATTCAAAACGGCATTGTTTTGGTTGAATCACAGCCCGATGACGCCTCTGTAATAATCAATGGCAATCGTGAGACGAGCGTGACGCCGGCCAAGTATCCGATTCCCGAGGGCGAATACTCAATCGAAATTCAAAAAGCCGGTTACCGAACATGGCGCGACAATGTACAGGTCAAGGGCTCACAAGTTACCTGGCTCTACTACCCGGTGCTCATACCTGAGGTTATCAACACCACGGTTGTCGATACGCTGGCTAGTGTACGTATTTATGACTACAACACGCAGAGTGATCGCCTCGTGATTGCGCGCGGCGGTAATGTACGCAGTTTGCTGCTCTATGACTTGAGCGGCAACACTGTCTCGGCCACGCCATATGCAATTCCCGATACGGCATTTCGGCGTAGTGGCGGAACACCCCAGGGCAACGTGAGCCATAACAACACGTCACCAAACGGCCGCTACATGGTGCTCGACTATACAGGTGGCTTTAAAGACTACATCGTGGTGGATTTGAATGATCGAGCCAATAGTTTTAACGTTGATGCCCGATTTGGTCGCAATTTTGACTCGGTTTACGTGGCAGACGATACGCTCTATTTAGTGGCTGACGGTCGGCTGTTTGCAACCGATGTTCGAAGCTCAAATTTGGGCACTGCAATTGCCTCGGGCGTTACAGAAGTCATCCCGCGTCTCGGCGCATCCCCGCTTTTTATCGCAAGCCAGGCCGAGGATGATTTCTACTTGGCAACGGTGGCAAACCCATCAAACCGAATCATAGAACTCAGTGCAGGCGCTGATGTACAGGCCGGGACGTGGGACGGTGATGAATTCTTCGCTGTGCTTGAGCAAGACAGCCTAAAGATTTATCGTGGGCCACTTGCAACAGAGCCGGTGCCGGAAAAAATAATTCAAATGTCTGACGGCATTCAGTCATTCAGCGTGGCTCCGAGTGGCCGTTTTGTGGCGGTACATGCAAATGAGTTTAGTAGCATATATGATTTGGACAACAAGCGTACATACCAGGTTGACCGGGGCGCTGCAGACTCAATCCGTTGGCTTGATGGATACCGGCTTGCCTATAACATTGACGACTCGTTATACGTCAGCAGCTTTGACGGCAGCAACGAGAACCAAATCGTAGCCTATGATGACGCATACCCTGCCACTATGGACGCGAATTCTCGAGCCATCTACACGATTAGTGTCACGGCAGTAAGTGGAAATCTCGCGCTCCGCCAGAGCGGTATGATTGTCGAATCAGAGTAGCCAGTCGCGAAAACGCTGAAAGAGTGACGGTGCGTTCCCCGGGACAATACCGTCCTCACTGCCCTGCTGCACGCCCGCTGTGCCGCCAAGTTGTGTATCCGTCACGGCAGGACTGATTTGTTCTGCTTGAATCACGAGGCGTCGCCAGCTGGTGCCTGGAGGCGTGCATGTGATCAACGTAGTGGTTGGTCGCTCTGTCGCGTAGGTTAGCGAGAAATCATTCGGCTGGATTACTTGCTTGTTGACCACTTTGTAGATGTATCGAGTTCCTTCGTAATGCAGGATGAAGGTGTCATTGAGCTCAAGTCGGTCCAGGAGCACAAATGCAAACTTATACTTTCCACTGTTCAAAAAGTTGTTACTGGAGTGACCGACAATCACGTTGTTGCCGGCACCGCCTGGCACACCCGTGCCGTCATAGTGCACAACACCCCGCTCAAGAGCGTCTTGAATAGCTTTCTCATCGCGTGTGCCAAGATTGTATACCACCGGCACATCAACATTAATCTTCGGAATAATAATGCGCGACTCGGGACCGATTTCGATATCGGCATTTGGGTCAACGATAGCCGGTCCGCGCAATGTATCGCCTGGGCTGACATACTGCTTTGCCAGGGCAATCAGGAGCGGGTTGTATTGAGCCAGCAACCACATCAACATAACGGTTAATGAAATCGCAAACGGCTTCCAGTGTGAGTGCTTTTTGCGGTTAAGTTTTTGGTCTCGTTTTGAGATTTTCCGCTTGGCACCTTTTACATTCGCCAGTAGCGCGGCTTTTGCTTCGTTGCGGGTTTCCTTTTTGCCGGCTTTTTTGCCGATGTCTTTGAGCTTTTCTTTACGAGAGGTTTCAAAATTTTGGGCATGGCCGGTATCTTCGAGCTCAACTTCATCATCGTGTTTAATTTCAGGCGGCTTGGGTGGCTGTTCTATCGGTGCCGGGATTGTGAAGGTTTTGTTGTCGTCAGTTGACTCCTTCTTGCTCGGACTTGGTTTTGCCTGGGTGTGATAGTCATCCCATAGCTTTGTCTTGTCCTCATCACTCAGACCAGAGTAAAACTCATGCCAGGCGGCTTGGGGATTCGCGCTATCCTTGTGTTCCTGCCAGAACCGATCGACCAGCTCAGACTTGGGGCGTTCGGCGATCTCTTCTTCAACTCCGTACAGTAACTTGATGCGATCACGTATGAGGCGAACC
>JBPEXE010000091.1:0-2173 GCA_052031955.1 Saccharimonadales bacterium (SeqCode) | reverse complement strand
AGATTTGCTCTGCGAGACCTTCAAGATGTCCGACTTCCTCATAGAATTCTGCTTCTGTCCAACCTTCGCGCACAGCGCGTGCTTCTTCGGCGCCGAGCCATCGATAGGCCGCCATAGTTGCTTCATGTCGATCATCAACAGACAGAGATTCGGCATCGGGCACCATAAGCGCTGCCATCGCTAAGCGACGTTCGGCAGCATCGGTGTGTTTCCATTCCCAACGATGGTCCTCGGTATTAACTCGGACACGCCGTGAGTCTAAACGATGCAGCAAATCGCGTTGTTCATTAGGGGTTGGAACCCAGCCTCGTGATTCGGCAGAATGACTCACTATTTATCCTTTACCTGCTCGATGCCGCCCTTCATGTAGAAGGCAGATTCGCTCTTGTCGTCATGCTTTCCGTCGAGAATCTCGCGGAAGCCCTTGATGGTGTCCTTCAGCGGAACATACACACCTGGGTTGCCAGTAAAGACCTCGGCAACATGGAATGGTTGTGTCAAGAAGCGTTGGATGCGACGAGCGCGGGCAACGGTTTGCTTGTCTTCGTCGGACAGTTCTTCCATACCCAAGATAGCAATAATGTCCTGCAGGTCTTTGTAGCGCTGTAGCACTCGCTGGACTTCACGAGCGACATTGTAGTGTTCCTCGCCAACAATCTCTGGGTCGAGAATAGTTGAGTTAGAGTCGAGTGGGTCGACGGCAGGGTAGAGACCGAGCTCAGTCAACGCACGGTTCAATACGATAGTCGAGTCCAGGTGAGCAAACGTAGTCGCCGGAGCTGGGTCAGTCAGGTCGTCGGCCGGCACGTACACAGCCTGCACAGAGGTGATTGAGCCATTCTTGGTTGAGGTAATACGTTCCTGCATGGCACCCATTTCAGTTGAGAGGTTTGGCTGATAGCCGGCAGCTGATGGCAGACGGCCAAGCAGGGCAGAAACCTCGGCACCAGCCTGAGTAAAGCGGAAGATGTTGTCAACAAATAGCAGCACGTCTTTACCCTGATCGCGGAAACCTTCGGCCATAGTCAGACCGGTCAAGCCAACGCGCAGACGAGATCCAGGTGGTTCGTTCATCTGGCCAAAGACCAGTGAAGTTTTATCAAGCACGCCTGATTCTTCCATTTCGTAATACAGGTCGTTACCTTCACGAGTTCGCTCACCAACACCGGCAAACACAGATTGACCGCCATGTTCCTTGGCGATGTTATTGATAAGCTCGGTAATCAGCACCGTTTTACCAACACCGGCACCGCCGAAGAGACCAACTTTACCACCTTTGGTCATTGGAGCAATCAAGTCGATAACTTTAATACCGGTTTCAAAAATTTCTACTTCACCAGACTGTTCTTCAAGAGCAGGTGGTTTTCGGTGAATTGGAGCAGTTTCTTTCACCTTCACCGGCTTATCATCGATTGGCTCACCAATCACGTTGAACATGCGGCCCAAAGTTTCGTCACCAACCGGAACAGAAATTGGCGCACCTGTATCTCGTGCTTCGGTGCCACGTGCCAAACCATCAGTCGAGCCAAGTGCGATGGCGCGCACATCTTGCTCGCTAAGGTGCGATGCGACCTCAAGCAACGTTGTCTTGCCTGCGATCTCCACTTCAATCGCATTGTAAATTGCGGGAATTTCATTATCAAAGTGAACGTCAACCACCACACCTACGACCTGGGTGACGGTTCCGATGTTCGTCTTTGTTGCTGTTTTCTCTGCCATTATTGCTCCTTGTTGTTCTGGGTTTGGTTCATATTATTCGGACGGGTTGGTTTTATCATGCAATCGCCTCCGCGCCACCGGTAATTTCGGCCAGTTCTTGGGTAATTGCGGCCTGGCGGGCGCTGTTAAATTCCAAGGTCAAATCATCGATCAAATCACCGGCGTTGTCGCTGGCATTTTTCATGGCCATCATGCGCATTGAGTGTTCCGAGGCAAACGACTCAAGTAGAGCCTGGAACAGCTGTACTTCTACCAACTTTGGAGTGATGCTCTCAAGCACGGCCTGTGGCGACGGCTCAAAGACTGAATCTTCAAGGTCATGACGTGGTTCGGTTTCTACTTCTGCAAGTGCGGCAGGTAGCAAGGTTTCAAATGTTGCATGCTGATTAATTGACGATACAAAATCCGTGAACAATACTTCAACGCGATCTACCTCACCGGACTCAAACTTCTT
>JBPEXE010000090.1:0-11419 GCA_052031955.1 Saccharimonadales bacterium (SeqCode) | reverse complement strand
CCCTGTCCAACAATGTCATCGAAACTGAGCCCCCTGTACTTTCGGTACAGTGCGACTGATCGCATCTCTCCCACTTCTTTCTCCTTGTGTATCCAGTATAAACGAAAATGAGCTCAGAACGAGCCCATCTTAGTTGCTATATCTCAATTTTGTGCAGAACGTGTGTAAAAGGAGCTACAAGGCAGCTTCGATTGCAGCCCACTCAACGTCTTCGCTGTCATCTTCTGGCACAACGACGCTGATTTGGTCATTTGGCTTTGCCTTGAAGTAAGTGACTGACGCAAGCAAGACTCGATATGTCTTCTTACCAACATGGACATAGTAATGCCCATCTTTCTGCACCAGTTCACCAATAACGGTCTTGCGTGGCACTGGACCAATTTGCTTATAAATAAAGCTCCCGTCGTCCGCAATCGTCAGCTTGAGGATGTCTCCCTGAACCAGCTTGGACTTTGAAGCGTAGTTAGCTGGCACTGGATATGTCTTACCGTCAGGACCAATCATATTTTGTCCATCAAATACGCCCTCAAGAACCTTGCCGGCAATCTCTTCTTTGACGCTTTCAGTTACAACAGGATCCTCGCCGACTAAGCTCAAAAGGAGCTCCTTGGCGCACGCCACGTTTGTCTCGGCCTCTTGGATAAGTGCCTTCAGTCGTTTTATTTGTTTCTCCGGTATATCCGCCATGGTGTGACCTATAACCTGTTTGTTTAAACCGCTCTAATTACCAAAAGAGTACCACTATTAACATCAGGAGTCAAAAAAGTTATCCCCAGCCTTAACTCGCATCGCTTTAATTCTCCAACAAAAAACCCGCTGCCATGATTGACAACGGGTTGATTGCGATGTAGTTTTCGCTAAATTAAGCGAGTTCTACAGTAGCACCAGCTTCTTCGAGCTTAGCCTTGGCTTCTTCAGCCTCTTCCTTGCTAACACCTTCTTTAACAGGCTTTGGAGCACCGTCAACGAGTGCTTTAGCTTCACCAAGTCCAAGACCGGTGATTTCTTTAACAGCCTTGATTGCTGCTACCTTCTGAGCGCCGCCGTCCTTAAGGATAACGTCGAATTCGCTCTTTTCGTCTGCTGCGTCGCCACCATCGGCACCGCCAGCTGCTGGAGCTGCTGCCATAGCAACAGGAGCGGCTGCTGATACACCGAAGTGATCTTCGAGTACAGATACGAGCTCTGAAAGATCAAGAGCGCTGAGCTCTGAGATTTCTTTAACGAGCTTTTCAAATTTCTTTGGGATTTCGACCTTTTCTTCGGTCTTTGCTGCAGTTTCTTCTGCCATGTTAGTTCCTTTCTTAGCTTTCTATTGCTTCCTTGCGTGCGTTGAGGACTGTTACCAATCCGCGCAGGTTGCCTTGGAGGACTGACGCAAGACCACTGAGTGGTGCTGCCAGTACGCCAACAAGTTGTCCGCGTAGCTGATCCTTGGTAGGCAAATCGGCAAGGGCTTTGACCTGTTCTACGCTCAGCACGTCGCCATTTGCAGTGATTGCGGCCACAAACTGTAATTGTGGGTTCTTCTTTGCAAATTCGTTGAGTGCCTGAGCTGGAGCGACTTCATCATCCGTGTTAAACGCGTAGAGTAATTGGCCGTTGAGTGCTGATAAATCAGACTCTTTCAGGTTATCCGTTTTGCTAGCAGCCAGCTTCACCAGGCGGTTCTTAGCCACACGTACTTGTGTGTTAGATTCGCGCGAGTTGAGCTTAAGCTCCTGCATCTGGGTAACTCCGAGGCCGGTGTACTGAGCGACAACCGTCATCTTTGAGTCGCGAAGAAGGTCAACAAGTTCTGTGAGGTCTTGGTTCTTTGCCTCTCGACTTTTAGCCATCTTCAAGCCTTTCGCATTGATTTGTTATTAGGTACGTTCAAATAAAAAATCCTGGCTCTCGCCAAGATCAAGGAATAACGACGACCTCACTTCTAAGAGTGTGGCCTACTGTCTCCCTCGGTAGCAGATTAAGGCTGTTGGCCGGCTACTGTCTTTGGTTGAACAGGCGTAAATATAGCAAATTAACAGGGATAAGTCAATGCTTATTTGACAAATATCCGAGGCGGGCGTATATTTCAGGTGTTATGACAGTTTATAGTTCATACCACATGCAATCTCGAGCGATGGCGGCCAAGACCGTCCTCATTCTCTTTGATTAATTGTGGTTGAATCCAAACTGTCACGCTAAATAGCAACAAGAACGACAAACCCCGGACTTCAACCAACGAAGACCGGGGCTTTTTCTTTCCTGGGACAATGGTCATATTTAGCAACACCAGACATCGGTCTGGCTCGGAAGGCTCAAAAGTTGGTCTTATTTTTAATGCGGCAAAAAAATGAGGCCAGTTTTCGGGCTTGCCCAATGGCTGAATCGGCTCCGCGCCGGTGAGGTATTCTGATCGACCCTCGATCGGATTGGTAAGTACCGTGTAGCACCCTGGGGGAACCGGGGGAAGAACAAGGAGAGAGTTCCATGGTTGACACCCAGGACATGCGTGGCAAGCCTTCGAGGCGGAGCAGCACCGTGAAGCGTGAAGGCGGCCTCAGGGCCGTTCAGCGCCATCTCGATGGCGACGAGCGACTCACGACAAGCAGGCTGCGCTCGAAGCTTCACAAGGCGACTGGCGCCAACGTGTTCAGCACTTCGGCCGTCGAGGCGGTATCGGAGGATGACATCCGACACCTTCTCGACATCGATGTCAGGACACTCGCCGAACAGCTCGACAGTCTCATCGCCGAGATGCTCGATGACGAGACGAAGCCAACCGGCGCCGAGATGCACGCACTGCGCTGCAACATCGTCTACCACGTCCGTGCCATCGAGCACATCCAGAAGCAGTCCGTCACCGCGATCGAGCCCGAGCTCGTCGCAACAACCTGATCGCACAGCCCCTGGGCGGGTCATCCGCTCGCCCAGGGCCGCGATTGGTCTCTCTCCTACTCTCACTCTTGCTAATAATAGCCATAAGTGATATACTATCGTCCGATTTTGATTTAGAGGAATAAATGACCGATTCAGTTGAACAAGTTGTATTCAGTGAGGCCACAGAAGGTTTACGCCAGGATTTCGTCACGGCACTTACCGAGTATATTAATCGCGTCGAGAAATCACCACCAAGGGATGATAAGGGTGATTTCAGTACGATTTCATGCTTTTCACCTTTAGATCATCCTGCACTTGATGATGAAATTCTTCGAGGTTTTGGAGTTGATAAAGAGGCGCGAGCTCGTTTCAAGTGCGCGAATGGCACAGCGGTTGAACGTATCGCACGCATCGCGCTGCCGATGCCGCACGGCAAGCAAGATCAAGTATTGTTTATTCAACGGTCAGTTATTGATATCCGCGGCACAGGCGTGGTTGATATTCCCGAAATACCCCGTGGTTATGCAGTTACGTATTCGTGTCAGGCCATTCCTGTAGGTGAAGCTCATCTTGGCCCAGAAGCCACACCATACGCCCATGACTGGCTTGAACAACGTCTTGGCATGCTTGCAAGTGTCGAGTTCGAACCGGATGCCGACCACGATACGGCAAACTAATTCTTTTTATCGAGCTGTTCGAGTTTAAACTGGGTGTACTTTTCAGCCGCTAAGCGGGTGAGCTCCGGGTCTTCGTCACGGTTCACGAAAATCATGGCGTCAGCGATCAGAGGGTGCACATTGGACAGATTGTCATGCATCTTTTTAACCAGCTTGCGATAGCCAGGATGTCCTTGAGGCGCCGTCCGTAGTTCGTGGAGATGGAAGGCTTCACGCGCATTGTACGTAACCTTCCAGCGCATTTTATGGCCAAGCAGGGTTGCGTATTGAGCTTCAACCGTATAGCCAGCTTCCTGCATGGCGCTATAGAGCTGGTAACTCATATCGAAACATGATTCATAGAGTTCACTCAGGCCTGCTTCTTCAACCAATTGCGGCACTTCATAGCCATAGCGTGGTGTCAGCTGTTGCCAGTTCATGTCATCCACCATGCGGTGGCGTTGTAGGTCGCGGAAGATACCATAATCACACATTAACTCCCACGAATAGTGTGCGTTTTCGAGCGCACGGCCCGGCTTATGCCGACGATTGAGTCGCTCGCCCATGTAGGTGCGCATTGCATTGACCCGTTCATCATATGACCACGTTTGCACCTCTTTCTCAATCTCTTCGAGTGGGAGAGAGCTATGCTCAAATAACATATGTGGCAGCAAGTCGAGTTCGTTCTTGGGCCAGTAGTCAACCATTTTTACATCATCGGTTGGAGGGCTTAGGTTTTGGGGTAATTTCTTCTCGGCGATTTCCCGCACAGCGGCAAACGTATTTGCGCGATAGGCAACGGCAGCGCCACCTCGCTCTGGCTTGTCGGCTCGCTCAAAGAATACCGGCATAATCTCGCGCAATTGTTTAAGCAGCGCTTCACCCGTGTCGCGTGATTCTTGAAGCTCATCGCTCATCAAGTGCATGTACAAGCTCTCTGCGGCTTGCCCGCTGGCAAATATGCCAACCGTTGACTTGGTTGAGACAGGCAGGACGGCACGTATGGCATCACAGGCTTGAGCGCGTGTCGCACCTTTCCAGGCAACATCCTGCTCATTTTTTGGCACTTTCGAGTTTTTCCGCACATAATCAGTCAGCTTGCGCACCATTGTTGAATACGTCTTAAAAATATCATCCATAACCTTCTCATATTCACGGGCGGTATTCGCATCGAGATTGGTCGGGGTGTAGTACTTAAAGTTGCCTTTGGCATCCTTCTGGTCGAAAAAGATATAGCGCGTTGACTGTTCAAGATAAGCAGCCAAGCGTCCCCACTCCAGCTTCTTCGTCAGTAGGTTACTAGCATTCTCTATAACGAAATGCGTGCCACTGAGTTGTTGCACTGAGTCATCGCCATAGGCTGTAATCACGCGGTGAAGCAGGCCTTCGTCCTTGCCAGCTTTACCGGCAAATTCATCAAGCAGCGTCACGCGCATATCATCGCCCCGACGCGACAAGCGCGCCATGGCTGCTGCAACCGTCGGGTTGGTGAACTTATCGGTAAATGCGTAGACATCGCCGTCAACATCCGTTACTGCTCCCCGGAGCACTTCCTTGCCTGCTTCGGTAACAATCATGGCACCATTATCAAGCTTTGCTACCAGTGGTTCAGAGAAATCTTCAGACTGTGTTTTGGGCAATGTCTCCAGCGCCTGAGCCGTTGTGCTTGCGCCAACAATCTCGACCGGCAATTCCCGGACATCTTTAAAAGATTGTGGCAGCATATCTTGGGGCTTCCACGCTTGCACGAGGCCATCGAGGTCATAGCCGTCGAAGGTCTGATATTTGCCGCTGTTATGCGTATAGTCGCTCTCGACTTCGCCGGTTGTATAGAACACAAGTTGGGCGATACGTTCACCAACCGGTAACACCACACTTTCGTGTTGGTTCATGTTATAGATTTCCATCGTCCATCGATTGATGTAGCCCGGATCGCCCCAGCCAGCGTCCAGGCAAACGGCGACACCGTTACGGCCCCATGACGACCGAGCCTGCATCGTTGATGTGCCAGGCGGTTTGATGCCAATAAACTCGTGCGTGTGGGCGAGGATTCGCTCACCAGGCTCGAGCACTATGATAGGGTGATCTTTCGGTATCCCCTTGAAGAGTTTACGTTGATTTTGTTCGGCCCATTGTGAGTGGGTCATCGCTTTATGAGCTCCGTCAAAATAACGTTCTACATCATGGGCATCAAAAGGGTTATAGGTTCCTGTTCCGTCGGTCTTTTCGGTTCGGTAATACCATTCACCGAGAGTGACATCAACACTTGAGCCAGCTATATGTTCCTCCCGATATGGATGAAAGACGATGTGACCATCTTTAACGGCTTGTTTGATATCTTTGTTGCTGTAAACTCCGGCCATCGGGCCCTCCTTCGGTAGTGTTGTTGTCTGTTGTGCGCGTGTCTTCTTGGCTGGATCGAAATTGTTGTAGGCTTGCCAAATCTTATTATGAATCTCCTCAATTGGAAGTATCTCGCCATCTTTTGTGCAGTTTATCAGGGTGAAATCATCGGGGTACAGCTCTGTTATCTGTTTGTATACATCATATGAACGCTGCAAATGGTCGATGCTGGCCTCGTGTATATCACGCTTCTTCTCGGTATAGGTGCGTGCGCTTTTCTTATCGACGAGCCGTTGTGAGACGGCCGGCTCCACTAACAACACAATGCTCAAATCAGGCTTGGGGATGCCAAAGGTTTCAAATTCCAGCGTGTGGAGCCACTTAAAGTACTCGCGTCTTTCGTTAACGTCTTCAATCTTCTGGCCCTGGTGTGCCATGTTTGATGCAATATATCGATTAGAGATGACAGCCTTGCCGGCATCCAGTGCCGCATGCATGCCTTTGGCGGCATGAAAGCGGTCAATCGCAAAATAAGTTGAACCAACATATGGTCCGACTTCATGTTCATCGCCAAGCTTGCCGTTGAGATAGGCTTCAAGCAAGAGTGCTGAGTCCTCACCGTAGCGAGGGAAGTCAAAATCAGCGACATCAATCCCTTCGGATTTGAGTCGCTTCTTCAGTAGTTCTGTCTGGGTGGCTTTGCCTGACCCGTCAGTACCCTCAATAACGATAAATGGCTTGCGTGCCAACGTACCCTCACTTTTACCTAAAGCAAGTGTATAGAATCAGTTATGCCACCTCAAGCATGAGCACAATGATTTTACAGATTTTGCAGAATTTCAACTGACGCACGGAAGTTTGCGAGTTTGCGTTCTGCCAGTACATCCGATTGTTCGGCAACCTGGGCGGCACTAGTACCCGTCGCCTGCAACTTCCCTGCCGCCTTGTCATGTTGGAAACGGTAGAAGTTAACGTGAGAAACAGCCTTATTAAGGGGTCGCATGACATCAAGCATTGACTCGGCCTGTAGCGCCAGCTCGGATTGAACGACGACGTCAAGCAGTGGATGTTCCGTGCCGGACGCAACGTGGCGCCGATGAAGATCAAACACATGTTGTCCGAGCACCTCCATATACAACATCTTGATGCGACCACGCTCACGATCATTCATGACACGCGACAGCTCGTTCTGTGGGAGTAGCGATAATCTGCTGCCATCTGGAGGCACGCGCCGGGCTACGTTCATAGCGGTACGCATATAGCCCAGTCGTTCACCGGCATCATGCATTAAGCCGTCGAGGGTTTCTGGCGGGTTCTTCTTGCCGTCATGCATGGTGGCAAGCATACGCTCTCGATGTGACCCCAACCCCGCAAAATGGGGGTCGGTATAAATGATTCTCCCAAACAGGTCGTGCTCGGCAGCTTCGGCGGCTGCCGATTTGGTATGCCAATCCTCGTCTCCACTCTCAGAGCCGGCCGCGATGCATTCACCTAAATCATGATAGAGGCCAAGTAGTTCAAAAAATTCGACATCTTTAGGGCTCAGTTCCATCCGTCGCGCCAGGTAGCCATGAATCTGTTGCTGCACAATGCCGTGCCAAAGGTTATTTGCATCATTTCCGAACAAATCAAGATGGTCGACGGCATCAAAGCTTTCGGGTTGATGCGATCCCCAGCGCAATTGCAGACCAAAAGAATCTGCATGTTCCCACTCAAGCAAATGTTGTGGTGAATTTAGTTCACTCATATAGCGTCACTCTACGAATTTTAGATTTAGAAATCAAGCACGTGCATGTTGTGGTACGCTAGTTTCGTTATGAGTTTAGTTTTAATCGTCGGCCCAATGAAAAGCGGTAAATCGACTGAGTTGATAAGTCGCGTAAGTATTTATACACATAGTGATCTTCGAGCACTTTGGGTGCAGTCAGCTCTTAATGTTCGCGATAACGGCATCTGGTCAAGATTAGGTGTTGAAATAGACGCGGAAAAAGTTGATTCATTGAAATACATTGATGCCGAGGGCTTTGACGTAATAGCTGTTGATGAAATATTCATGTTCCCACCAGAAGACATGAAGGTGCTTAATAAATGGCTCAAGCTCGGCAAGGATGTTATCGTGTCGTCGCTCGATCTATCTGCGATGGGCAGGATTCCTGAAACGCTGGCTGAAATCTATAAACTAGGGCCAGATGAAATTGTTAAGAAAACCGCTGTTTGCGAAAGCTGTCGTGCAATTGGTGCGCAGTTCACTCAAATCCTAGAAGGCAGCGAGCCGGCCAAAGATTTACCCGATGTCGTTCCGGAAGACGGCACATACGAATACAGGCCCGTTTGTCGAGCCTGTTTCTTCGCCTAGATATTAGAGTGAACTAGTTTGATACTTTGATGCTTGGGCCCATTGAAGTTGAGACGTAGATAGTCTCAATATAATTGCCCTTGATGCTGGATGGTTTTGCATTCTTCAGGTTTTCCATGAAAGCCTCTGCGTTCTCAAGAAGCTTATCACCACCAAAGCTCACCTTACCAATGCCCAAATGGACGATTCCGGTTGGATCAACGCGGAACTCGACCATTCCAGCTTTTGCCTGCTTCACAGCGCCGGCAATATCGGTCGTAACGGTACCACTCTTTGGGTTCGGCATGAGACCCTTAGGTCCAAGCAGTCGTGCGAAGCGACCCAATTGACTCATCATTTGAGGGCTTGAGATAAGCACGTCAAAGTTGATTTCTTCCTTCTTCAGTTGATCGATGAAGTCAGCTTCACCGGCAACGTCTGCACCAGCGGCTTTTGCTGCCTTCACATCGTCAGCTGCGCCAAACACTGCAACGCGAACATCTTTACCGGTACCATTTGGCAAAACCAGGTTGCCGCGGATGTTCTGGTCGGCCTGACGAGGATCAACACCGAGCCGAACGTGGAGCTCAACGGTCGCATCAAACTTAACGGTAGATGTTTCTGTTGCGAGCTTCAGTGCATCGGCAAGTGCATACTCTTTGTCCTGTTCAACCTTTTCGTAAGCTGCACGATACGCTTTTGAGCGGCGCTCGATAAGTGGACGAGTAATTGGTGCGGCGCCCTTCTTTTCGCCATCTTCTGATGGGTCGATTTCACCGGCGGCAACTTTTGCCTTGCGTTCTTCTTTGGCTTCTTCAGCTTCAGCTTCGGCGATTGCTTTAGCTGAGCGCTTGCCGGCCTTTGCGACAGATGCTTCACGCTCTGGCGCTTCAACTTCCGGTGTTTCACCGGCGCCTTCAATAGCGGCTTCAATTTCCGCAATAGTATTCTTCTCGGTCACTTCGAGACCGAGTGATTGAGCTTTTTCAAGTAATTCGGCTTTCTTTGCCATGTTGTACTCCTTTGTGGTGCAAACCCCAGGCTCAGTGTCCTAGGTCCCACGTACATTATTAATTAATCAAGCGGTTCGACTTCGACGCCCATTGAGCGTGCGGTGCCTGCAACCTGCTTCATTGCTGATTCAAGATTACCAGCAGCGTTGGTGTCGGCCATCTTCTGCTCGGCAATTTGTTTGACCTGATCTTTGGTCAACTTTGCGACCTTCTCATCATGTGGACGCCCAGAACCCTTCTTAATGCCAGCGGCCTTTCGAATGAGGTCATCAGTCGGCTCACCAACCACGCGCCACTTCATGGTCTTGTCGTCATAGATAGTTATGTGGGCAGTTACGGTTTGACCCTTCATATCCTTGGTTTCTTCGTTGAACGGATTGATGAAATCCATCATGTTCACACCGTACTGACCAAGTGTTGACCCAACCGGAGGCGCTGCCGACGCACCACCACCAGGAATCTTCATCTTGATTGTGCCCACTTCTTTAACTTCTTTCTTACCTGCCATCTCTTTGGTCTCCTATACTTTCTTCACCTGAAGGCTATCAAGCTCAACCGGTGTCTCACGTCCAAACATGTTGACGAGAACTTTAATCTTACCTTTTTGCTGGTCAATTTCATTGATTGAACCGTCGAAGCCTTTGAATGGCCCATCAACGATGTTCACGACTTCGCCAATTGAGTAATCAATCTTATGCTTCGGCTGTTCAACACCCATACGCTTGCGAATCTTTTCCATTTCATCATCTGAAACAGGTGTTGGGTCGGTACCGGTACCAACAAAGCCGGTCACATTCGGTGTGTTGCGCACAATGTACCAGGCATCTTCAGACATTTTCATCTGGACCAGTACATAACCTTGGAAGATACGCTTTTCAACAACCTTACGCTTACCGTTTTTGATTTCGATTTGCTTTTCCTTCGGCACAATAATGTCGAAGATTTTGTCAGCCATGTCGAGGGAATCAGCACGCTGACGAATAGACTCGGCTACCTTTTCCTCGTAACCAGAGTAGGTGTGGATTGCATACCACTGTTTTGATGAATCATATCGCTTGCTCATTAGAGTAGAATCCTTTCAACGACATTACTAATCAGGAAGTCAGCCACTGAGATAATAATCATAAATATTCCAGTGAAGACGATGACGGCAAAAGTCAGCTTAATCGCTTCTTTGCGTGATGGCCAGGTGACCTTTCGCATCTCGGTGACGCTCTCGCTGACATACTTTGCAAACGGTAGGCGTCGTTTTTTGCCCAAAGCCTTACCCACTTTGTTGTCCGGCAGTTTAATCGGCAAATTAACTTCTTTACCGAGAGTCTTCCGAACCGCCTTGCGGGCTGAATTCTTCTTGGCCATGACTTCTCCCAAATTTAAAAGAGCCTACAATGGCTCGTCAATGTCAAATATAGTCCTTTTTCTGACATCTGTCAACTCTCTGGAGCATTTTCGGTAACAACTGTGTTACCATAATGCTTATGAATGAGATTCTCATAGCAACCTGGGTTGTTCTGATTGGTTGCGGTATTTTAAGCCAGTTGTATGCGCCACTTCGCTACGCGACTAAAATGCAGAATCAGTATGGTGCAGTGCTGTCATTTCTGTTTGTTTTAAGCGCAATGCCAGTGGCATTTTTCGCATTTGGTAATAAGGATGGCATATTTTTTACGGCTATCAGCGTTTATGTATTGCTCAACGCGTGGGTGCTGGCGCTCTGGCGGTATCATCCCCTTCGCACCCGGCATCAAGTGGTGCAGAGCGCGATTGGTGTTGCCGCGTTACTGGCTGCATACGCGGTCGGTGATTACTACAGCGCTATCAACGACCTCAGTGTTGCCTTGGCGATGTGTACGTTATCGGTTTTCCTACTCTTTAAGATCGCCCTCCACATATGGCAGTCACGAGTCCGTGATGCTGATTTGGAAGAGCATCGTAAATATCGTCCGACAGTGTCGCTGGCCGTGCCTGCCAGAAACGAAACGCACGCATTGACCCAGCATCTTAAAACAACCGTCGCGTCACATTACAAAAAACTGGAGATTCTTGTTGCGGATGACTGCTCGCAAGATGACACAGCTCAAATCATTCGGTCGTTTGCTCATGATGGGGTGCGGTTTGTCCAGGGTGTTGCACCCAACGAATCGTGGATTGGAAAGAACCAAGCGTATCAACTGCTGGCCGATGAATCGAGCGGTGACTTTATCATCTTC
>JBPEXE010000009.1:0-1699 GCA_052031955.1 Saccharimonadales bacterium (SeqCode) | reverse complement strand
GATGAAGTTTATAACCTGGCAGCCATTAGTCATGTGGGCTACTCATTCAAGGACCCAATTATGACCGCACAAGTCACCGGCATGGGCGTGCTCAATATGCTCGAGGCAATTCGGCTTGCCGGTCTCGAGAAGAAAACTCGCTTCTATCAGGCTTCTACCTCAGAAATGTTCGGTGGCTTGGACTACAATCGACCGGAAGCCGGCTACACCGAGGAATCTACATTTCATCCGCGCTCGCCTTATGGTGTCGCCAAGCTTTATGGCTATTGGATAACCAAGAATTACCGCGAAAGTTACGACATGTATGCTGTAAATGGTGTTTTATTTAACCACGAAGGCGACCGACGAGGCCCCGAATTTGTTACCCGAAAAATCAGCAAAGCAGTGGCTCGCATCAAACTCGGTAAACAGGACGTAATCGAACTCGGCAACATGGATGCCAAACGCGACTGGGGCTATGCCGGAGATTACGTTGAGGGCATGTGGCGCATCTTGCAGCAGGACCCGAAAGAAGCTAAGGACTATGTGCTGGCTACCGGTGAAACGCACAGCGTGCGTGAGTTTGTCGAACTGGCATTCAAAGAAATCGGCATCACGATTGAATGGGAAGGCGAAGCCGAGAACGAGGTTGGTAAGAATGCCGAAACAGGCGACGTGCTCGTTAAGATTAATCCAGAATTTTACCGCCCTGCTGAAGTAGATTTCCTACTCGGCGACCCGGCCGCAGCCGAAAAAGATCTTGGCTGGAAGCGTGAAGTTGACTTCCCCGGTCTGGTGAAACTGATGGTCGAACACGACCTCAGCATGGAAGCCTAAGCGGCGATTGAATCGTAAAAATCTTGGACTGTTTGCTCGATAGGAACTTCGAGTTGCCAGCCCGTCTCTGAAGTGAGGCGGTCATGTGAACCAACAACGCGATCATCATCGTTGTTGCGTAGTTTGTCTTGAGTTGTAACAACACGCAGATTTGGTTTGTTGGCGGCGCTGCGCAGCAGCTCAAACATCTCTTGACCTTGTCGGGTGTGGCCAGAGCAGACGTTATATACGGCATGGCGCAGAACCTTGGCCTCGACCAGTAGGCGGTAGGCGCGTGCAACATCGCGCACATCGGTATAGTCGCGATAGCTCTCAAGATTTCCAGCCGTGATTGGATCTTTGCCTTGAGCAATTTGATAGCCCATGTCGGGTACCAAGAAGCCTGGCTTTTGATGTGGTCCGATGTGATTGAACGGACGGACGTTTACTGAATCGCTAAAGCCTTTCTCGCGGTATTCCATAAGAATTTCTTCAGCTGCAATCTTGCTTTTTGCATATGGACTGCCCGGATTGAGTGGCGTGTCTTCAGTCGTTGCGCCATCGGTACTGCCATAGACCGCGCCGGTGCTAATCGAAATAACACGCGGGAATGCATCATGTGCAAGAGCGGCTTCAAAAAGATTTCTCATGACACCCGTATTTACATCCATGTACTCATCAGGCTTCTTAAAAGACTCGCCAACAGCCGCATAACCGGCCAAATGTATCACGGCGGTTATCTTATCCCACTCGATTGCTTCGAAGGCGCTGAGGTCCATCATGTCCACCTGCCAATAGGCGGCAAGCCTGTCTGAGATAAGCGGATTGATATCGCCTTGCAGTTCACGCCCCAACCCATAAACTTCGTGCCCATTATTGGCTAGCTCGGCCACGAGATGTTCGC
>JBPEXE010000089.1:0-2443 GCA_052031955.1 Saccharimonadales bacterium (SeqCode) | reverse complement strand
GGTGGCGACAGGATAGACTTGGAGTTTAACTTCGGTAATCAGCCGCTTTATTACAAGTCTGTGTCAGGAAGTGGCTATGCAATTGTGACTGATGACGAGGTTTACTATGCCGACGGCGTCGAACAGCCCCGGCTTGTATATACATCACCCTCAGATCATCAGATAACTGGATTGTCGCTTGATAACCAGGCTCAATCAATTCTCGTGTCATCAGTGACAACATCCACAGACCTATCCGAGCAAACTTCCCATGCTACCGTTATCAACCTCCAGGACGATGCCTCAAGCGAACTGTTCACCCGTGATGACCTACAGGGTGGAATCTATGCCGAGAAATGGAACGGTACGACCCAAACACTGATTGCACGAATTTCTTGCGTCAATTGCGATGGTTACGGCGCAAATCTATTCTCATTTGATAGCCAGGGAAACGAAAATGAGATTACTAAGGAAGGGGACGTAATTTCAAACACCTATGGTTACACCTTCAACTCGGACGGCACACAAGCTCTCTACTCTGTTGCCAAAGATGACTACACGGACCAAGAAGTGAACCAGAATGGCCTTCAGGGTGGCATCGGCGACCCACAAGGCGCACCCTATGACATCATGATGATTGATCTTACGAACGGCACCATTACAAAAGTAGTGACTGTCGGAGAAATTGAAGACGTCAATGATGACGGGTTCTTTACTGACCCTCACGAATTCTGGGCCACCAACGAGAACGGTGATGAAGTCCCCGCCTACAGCTACCTCGATAAGCTCTTTGTCCAAAACCTACAAGGTAACTTCGATAACTGGTTCGAAACCGGCTCCGGAGACATTATGAGCATCATCGCCGTAGACGCAGATGAATTATTGGTTGGCGCCGAGATTGACGGTGGCCAGCGCATCTCATACTACAACATCGAGAAAGGTGAGGGTGCTGTGGTAATGGAAACACTTCCAACCACCACAATCCTCAACATAACCTACAAGTAACTACTGTTCGCCCCTCTGAATTTCAGACCACACAAACTCTTTAAACTCTTTGCGACCACTGTTGTCGGCGTATTGGTTATACCGCTGCGGGCTTTTGAGATAAAAATCTTGATGATACTCCTCGGCTTCATAAAACGTCGTGAACTCAATAATTGGCGTCACTATCTCTGCCCCGTCGAATCGTTCACTGCTAGCTAGCTCGTGTTTGCTCTCTTCGGCAATTGCGCGTTGCCCCTCGGAGTGATAAAAGACAGCAGCCGTATACGAAAACCCGCGGTCAACAAATTGCCCACCGTTATCAGTCGGATCTATGCCACGCCAGAACACATCCAGCAATTCTTCGTAGCTTATGACCGAAGGGTCAAACATAACCTGCACTGCCTCACGGTGGTCAGTTGACTGGGTATATACCTGCTCATAGGTGGGGTTGGCGACCGTGCCACCAGCATAGCCGCTGACTGCCGACGTCACGCCCTCAGTTTCTTGGAATGCTGCTTCCATACACCAGAAGCAGCCGGTGGCAAAGGTGGCAACCTCTTCACCGCTCGCAAGCTCAACGCTTGTACGAAGTTGGGTGTCTACGGGCATGTCTTCTGCAACCATGGTTTCGGGCTTAAAGATGAGATACGAACCAATCAGTGTGCTTGCAAACAGCAATATGCCACCAGCAATCAAGAACACTTTATTCATGCAAACCCCTGCGTTAGAGAATGAGAGGATAATTTGGTTGTCATAATTTTTGCCACTTCGAACCTCTCTCCAGCTAAGTCTATTTAATCATTTGCTTAAGCTTTATGCAATATCGCTGCTAAACACATCCGGTTTTGGCTCGTCACGAATAGTTTCCAGGGTGGCCAAGGTATCTAGCCATGAAGCCTCGAGCTCCTTGAGCATTTTCGGAAAATACGGGTTGTAGTGCATCATGTCATGAAATAACTGTTCGGTATCATTGGCCGACAGTTCCGCCACCCTGGTTATGGCTTGATATGAACGCGTGTCAAAATCAATCTTTGGTAGATTCATGTTTAAAATAATTCGCGCGACAGAGTAGGTGAAGGCTTGTGAATATGCCGTGTCTTGATCGTGAGCTTCCGGTGTGGTGTCAATCACATTCACGAAATGGCGCTCCCACGCGTAACGCAAATGATTTGCGTTATCATCTGAACACCTAATTGGTGCAAATGCGACCTTCAAACCCTCTAAACCGAGTGAGGCAGAATCCGGACCAAACAAAGGATGTGTGGCAATGATGTCTGACTCCCCTATGTACTTCTCCATCACTCTGGCGGGGAAGACTTTGACGGAACAAATATCCACTATCACCTGCTCTTTCTGCAGGAGTGGAGAAATCTTTTTTACAACATCTTCAAAACTATCAATTGGCACCGCTAAAAATACAAATTCATACTTGCCTACGTCATCAAGCGACACAATCGAATAGTTACGCGATGCCTCCCCT
>JBPEXE010000088.1:0-10485 GCA_052031955.1 Saccharimonadales bacterium (SeqCode) | reverse complement strand
AAGCAGTTGGCCCTTCTTGGCAATTTGATTGCCACCGGACTTAACTGTTTCAGCCACAACACGGCCAGTGATTCGTTCTGCAAAGTCGAGGCCGATTTCGGCAGTCTCAGACTTGAAGATTTCGAAACCTGGGTCTTCTGATTCGTCGTCAACCGTGAAGATGTCTTGCGACACGTCTACCAAACGTCGTGTCAGGTAGCCTGAGTCGGCGGTCTTCAACGCGGTGTCAATCATACCCTTACGAGCACCCTTCGTAGAAGTAAAGTACTCAAGCGGGGTAAAGCCAGACTTATAGTTTGACTTAATTGGCAGCTCGATAGCGCGACCGACGGCGTCAGTCGTGATACCCATTGAACCGGTAATCTGGTTAACCACACCAATGTTGGCACGGGCACCGGAGTTCACAGTGATTGATGTCGCTGTGTCTTCCTGTGAGAACTGGTCTTGCAGTGACGTTAGAATCTTCTTGTTCACGTTCATCCACGTGTCAACTGTCAAGCGGTAACGCTCTTCGTTGGTGATGAGACCTTGTTCGTACTGATCTGAGATAGCAACAGCTTGCTGCTCACCTTCTTCCAGCATAGTGTCGATACCAACCAGGTCGGTAAAGTCATCCATACCTGTTGAAAGGCCGGACTTGGTTGCATACTCGAAACCAATGTCCTTCAGGCTGTCTGAAATTTCGGCAGTCTTTTCTTGGCCGTACTTTGAGTACACGCGAGCCAACACGTTGCCGAGCTTCTTCTTGGTCATGGCTTCATCAATGAAGGTAAAGTCATCTGGGAAAATCTCGTTGAAGAGAATTCGACCAAGTGTTGAGGTTCGTACCTCACCACGTACACGTACGGTAACTGGTGACTGTAGCTTAAGGAAACCTTCATCCATTGCCATCAGCGCTTCATCAAGGCTGGTAAAGGCAACGGGTGGCTTGTCACTGATACCTGGCTTTTCGTAGGTCAGGTAGTAACAACCAAGCACGATGTCCTGTTCGATGTGCAGGATTGGTGAACCGTCGGCTGGCTTAAGTAGGTTCTTGTTTGCAGCCATGATTTCACGGGCTTCTTCTTGCGCAGCGATTGATAGTGGCAAGTGAACAGCCATCTGGTCACCGTCGAAGTCGGCGTTGAAGCCCTTACAGACGAGTGGGTGCAGCTGAATCGCCTTACCTTCAATCAGTTTTGGCTGGAAGGCCTGGATACCGAGGCGGTGAAGGGTTGGTGCACGGTTAAGAAGCACATACTTACCTTCGATTACTTCGTCCAAAGCATCCCAAACAGCTACTTCACCAGCTTCAATCATGCGGGTTGCACTCTTGATGTTGTGAGCGTGCTCTTTGGCAATCAGGTTACCAATTACGAATGGCTTAAATAGTTCAAGCGCCATCATCTTCGGCAGACCACACTGCTCAATAGTCAGCTCAGGGCCGGCCACGATGACAGAACGACCTGAGTAGTCAACACGCTTACCAAGTAGGTTCTGGCGGAATCGACCCTGCTTACCCTTGAGCATGTCACTCAAGCTCTTGAGGCGTCGGCGACCACCGGTTGAGCTCACAGCTCGACCTGAGCGGGCGTTGTTGTTATCAATCAAGGCGTCAACAGCTTCTTGAAGCATGCGCTGCTCGTTGCGGCGGATAACTTCTGGAGCGTTCAAATCAATCAGCTTCTTCAGACGATTGTTTCGGTTGATGACGCGTCGGTAGAGGTCGTTAAGGTCTGAGGTTGCAAAGCGACCACCGGTCAATTGCACCATTGGACGCAAGTCCGGTGGGATGACTGGCAATACAGACAGCATCATGCTTTCTGGGCTAATGCCGGCATTCTGCATACCTTCAAGCATCTTGAGACGCTTCATGATCTTCTTCTTACGTTGACCCTTGGCCTTTTCGGCTTCATCAGCCAGGTCATTGATCAATTCGTTCATGTCGATTTCATCGAGCAAGTCAACCAAGGCTTGGCCGCCCATGCCGACTTCGATAACCGACTGATATTCCTTCGGAAGTGAACGGTATTCACCTTCACTCATCAGGTTGAACTTCGACAGCTTGTCGAGCATTGCGCGCTTATCGGCAAGCTCATCATCAACCTGTTGTAGTTCTTTGGTTTGTTCTTCAGCAAGGTGCTTAACATCAGCACTTTCGTCCTTAGCAGCTTCTTCGTAGCGAGCCTTGATTGCAGCCGTTGCTGCAGAGTGCTGTGCTTCAGCGTCGGCTAGGAGCTGGTCGCGCTTGTCGTCATCAGACTTTGTTACCACGTAGGCAGCAAAATATGTGATCTTCTCAAGATTCTTAACAGTCATGCCGAGGATGAGACCAATTGCTGATGGTGTTCCACGTAGGAACCAAATGTGAGCAACCGGTGCAGCCAGGGCGATGTGACCCATGCGCTCACGGCGGACGATTGACTTGGTGACAATTTCACCCTTCTTATCGACTGCCATTTCACGGCTACGCATACCCTTGTACTTGGCGTCATGCGGGTTGATGTCCTTAACCGGACCAAAAATCTTCTCACAGAACAAGCCGTCTCGTTCAGGCTTTTGCGTTCGGTAGTTGATGGTCTCAGGCTTCAATACTTCACCATGTGACCAGTCGAGAATGTCCTTTGCTGAGGCAATGGTCAATCGAACTGCGTCGAATTCTGCAATGTCGGTACCGTAGTTATATCGAGCCATATTACGCCTCCTTCCCTTCATCTTCGTCTTGTGCGGCGTCGTCTCCGTCGTCATCCGACGCTACGGCATCTTCGCCTTCAAGAATTTGATATTCATCAGCTTCAGCTGACGCTGTCACGTCAACATCTGAGGCTTCGTCCTGTGGCACTTCAATTGTTACTTCAGACTCATTCTTGATTGTTTCTTCAAGCAGTTCTTCAGCATCGATTTCTTTGCCTTCATCAATGTCAATGAGGTCAACCTTCAGGCCAAGACCCTGCAGTTCCTTCACGAGCACGTTAAATGACTCTGGAACCTTAGGACCGAGGATAGGATCGCCCTTAATGACTGATTCGTAGGCCTTTGAACGTCCGTAAACGTCGTCAGACTTAATTGTCAGCATTTCTTGCAGTGTATTTGCGGCACCATACGCTTCGAGTGCCCACACTTCCATTTCTCCGAATCGCTGACCACCGTTCTGCGCCTTACCACCGAGTGGCTGCTGGGTAACCATTGTGTATGGACCAGTCGAGCGGGCGTGAATCTTATCGGCAATCATGTGGTTGAGCTTAATCATGTGCATGTAACCAACTGCGGTACGTTCCATGAGTGGCTCACCGGTGCGACCATCAAACAGCTGTTGCTTACCGTCTTCCGGAAGGCCAGCTTCTTTGAGGAGTTCTTTAATCTTAGGAGTTGTTACACCGTCGAATGAAGGTGATGCAACCTTGAAACCGAGGGCGGCTGCTGCCATACCCAAGTGAGTTTCAAACAGCTGACCAATGTTCATACGGCTCGGCACACCCATTGGGTTTAGCAGTACGTCTACCGGCGTACCATCTTCGAGGAATGGCATGTCAGCTTCAGGTAAGATTCGGGCGATAACACCCTTGTTTCCGTGGCGTCCACCAAGTTTGTCACCAACTGCGATTTTACGCATTTGAGCCACAAAGACTTGGATTTGCATGATGACACCGGCTTTCAGCTCGTGGCCTTGGTCGCGAGAGAAAATCTTCACACCCACAACCTTACCGTGCTTACCGTTGCTCATACGCTGTGATGTATCACGAACATCCTTAGCTTTTTCACCAAAGATAGCGCGCAATAGTCGCTCTTCTGATGAGAGCTCCTGCTCACCCTTTGGAGTAATCTTACCAACCAGGATGTCACCTGGGTGTACTTCGGCACCGATACGGACAATTCCGTCGTCATCAAGGTGTCGGAGCGAATCTTCAGAAACGTTCGGGATGTCGCGGGTAACAATTTCAGGACCGAGCTTCGTCTCACGCACTTCAGTCATGTAATCCATGATGTGTACAGATGTGAGCGTGTCGTCCTTCACGAGTCGCTGTGAAATGATGATGGCGTCTTCAAAGTTGTAACCGCCCCATGGCATAAATGCCACGAGCAGGTCCTTACCAAGTGCGAGCTCGCCGCCCTGGACTGACATACCTTCGATGATTGGATCGCCCTTCTTCAACTTGTCGCCAGATTCAACCACAACCTTTTGGTTGATTGATGAACCTTCGTTAGAACGCAGGAAGTGAACTGGGTAGTAGACTTTCTTGCCGGCGTTCTTGTACTTCACGATGACTTCGGCACCTTCGGCCTTCTCAACTTCACCGTCTTCTTCGGCCAGAATCAGCTGACCTGAGTTCTCCGCAACAATAGACTCAACGCCTGTACCAACAAGTGGTGACTCAGGTTGAATCAATGGCACGGCCTGACGTTGCTGGTTGGCACCCATCAACGATCGGTACACGTAATTCTTTTCAATGAACGGAATCAACGCCGCCGAGCTACCAACAATCTGCATACGAGATGCATCCATGTGAGTAACATCGTTGGCGTCAACTTCACCGGCTACAAGAGCGGTACGAGCTGACACGCGTGGTTCTACAAAGTAGTTGTCGTCAGTGAGCTGGCTACCAGCACCGGCGATAACGGCACCTTCTTCTTCGGCCGCATCAAGGTAGACGATTTCGTTGGTTACTTTTGCTTTAACGGGGAATGTGGCTTGGTCAATCTTGGCAAGCTTGTCGGCGTCGGCCTTGGTAATTTCCTTACCGGCCTTCACAACAACAGTGCCTCGCTCATTTTCGATGTCATAGGCAGCAGTGTGACCAGCAGCATCTTTTGCAGTAACGGCATTAACAACCTTGAGGTATGGGGTTTCAACAAAACCATACTCGTTGACACGAGCATAGCTAGCCAGGTTAAGCACCAAACCAATGTTGGCACCTTCTGGGGTTTCTACTGTACACATACGACCGTAGTGAGTTGAGTGCGCATCACGCACTTCAAATCCGGCACGTTCACGGCTCAAGCCACCAGGACCCATAGAGCTTAGGCGTCGCTTGTGAGCGAGCTCTGAGAGTGGGTTAATCTGGTCCATGAACTGTGACAACTGTGAGCTGGCGAAGAATTCGCGCACAGCGGCAACAACCGGACGAGCATTAATCAGCTGGCCAGGTGTAACCGTTTCGATTTCTGACATTGACATACGGTCTTTGGCATTTCGCTCCATGCGAAGCAGACCGATACGGAATTGACGTTGTACGAGTTCACCAACCAGCTTCACGCGTCGGTTAGCCAGTGAGTCGATGTCGTCCGGATCTTCCTGAGTGTTATTAAGGCGAATAACCTCAGCAATGATTGCTGTCAGGTCTTCGATGCGCATCACGCGGTTTTCTACCGTGTTTGGCACATCAAGGTCGAGTCGCTTGTTGATCTTGTAGCGACCAACGCGTGAAAAGTCGAAGCGCTTAAAGTTGAAGAACATGTTCTCAAGCAGTTGCTTGGCGTTATCAACCGTTGCAAGGTCGCCTGGACGCAAACGACGATACACCTCAATCAACGCATCACTTTGTGTCTTAGCAGGGTCTTTCTCGAGAGTTGCATCAATGTAGCTCACATCACCGGTATCAACATGCTTGAAAGCTTCCTTGATTTGAGCCTCTGTGGTCATGCCAAGTGCTTTTAACAGTGTTGTCACGGTAATCTTGCGGCGTCGATCAATCTTTACGTTGATTGAGCCGTTTGCGGCAGTTTCAAATTCGAGCCATGCACCACGGCCAGGGATTACCTTGGCGCCGTAGCGGCGTCGAACACCTACTGTCTCACCGGTAAAGAACACACCGGCCGAACGAATCAGCTGTGATACAACAACGCGTTCTGCGCCGTTAATCACAAAAGTACCGCGGTTAGTCATCCATGGATAATCACCGAGGTAAATCTCTTGCTCTTTAACTTCACCGGTTACTTTGTTCGTAAGCTCAACGACTGCCTTTAGAGGGGCTTCGTAGCTGACGTTGTTTTCGCGAGCTTCGCTTTCGGTCATTTTTGGATCTTCGAAATGATAATCCTTGAACCGAAGCTCTAACTTTGTTCCTGTGTAATCCTCAATTGGATTAACTTCTTGGAAAATTTCCTGCAAACCTTCTTGCACAAACCAGTCAAATGACTTGACTTGGTGCTCGATGAGGTTTGGCAGCTCTGCCTTGTTAGCGACTTCTGTAAAGAACTTTCGCTTGGCAGCTTCTTTAGTAGTGGTTGCCTTAGCCATACGTAAAGAACTACTCCTTGCCTTAAAATTTAAGCAAACATAACAGAGGCTATGCCTGCATTGCTATTGCGCGCGAAGCTATATCTAAAACTCATTTTCTGTTGTTGGTGTTTTTTGCACACCCAAACCCACAAGAGCTTACTCTACTTCTTAATTGTACAGTTTACGTTAAATATCAGTGGTGTCAACACCTTTTGAATCCGGCAAACGTCGTGATGGCCTGATGGCTACTTCTTCTTGGTTTTGAGCGAAGTGATAACTTCGTCTACCAAGCCATAGTCTTTGGCTTGCGCGGCCGTCAGATAGTTATCGCGGTCCATATCTTTGTTGATCTGCTTAGCTGTTTTGCCGGTAAAGCCCGCCATCATCTTTTCGATGTGCTCCTTGATGTCCAAGGTTTCACGCGCATCAATTTCGATATCGCTTGCCGTCCCCTGGAAGCCACTTGATGGCTGGTGAATCATAATCTTTGAATTTGGCAGTGCGTATCTCTTACCCTTGGCACCGGCCGCCAGCAGAATGGCGCCCATGCTTGCCGAGAAGCCAACGCTAATAGTTGATACATCAGGCTTAATGAAATTCATAGTGTCAAGGATGGCCAAGCCACTATAGACGTCACCGCCGGGTGAATTGATATACATACTAATATCTTTGTCGGGGTCTTCATGTGCTAAGTGGAGTAACTGCGCCACTATGAGGTTCGCGCTGACCGGGTCAACCGGACCGCCCAAGAACACAATACGATCCTTCAGCAAGCGACTATAAATGTCATACGCGCGCTCACCCATTTGCGTTGATTCGATAACGGTTGGTACAAGATAATTGTTTGTCGGATTTGTCATAGTTCTACCACTTTATGTAGTCGTATTGTATTAAATTAGCACTCCGAGGTCAAGAGTGCTAATTTTCTTATGCTTTGGTAAACTTTACTTCTTTTTGGTGGCCATATCAACCAATAGGTCGACAGTTTTCTCGGTCACCATGCGTGAGGCAATTTCACGCTCAGCATCGGGTGAATTGAGTTGAGCCAGCATCTGCGGGTCGTTTTGGTGTTGTCCGCGCAATAGCTGCATGCGAATTTCGAGTTCCTCAGGCGTTACCTGTACATCCTCAGCATCAGCAACCTCGGCCAGCACCAGCCCGGTCTTCACACGAGTCTCAGCCCGTGGACGCAGTTCTTTGTCTCGATACTCTTCTTCGCTGAGCCCTGCCTGTTCAAGATACTCAGGGAAGGTAATGCCGCGATAGACGAGGTTCTGCTTGAACTCATTGAGTGCAGCTTCAATATTCTCATCAACGAGCACATCGGGCGCTTCAACTTTTGAACTCTCAACAAGTTCACCAACCACTGCATCCTTGAGCTTGTCGTCAGCTTCTTGTTCTTTCTGCTTGGTGAGCTGTTCTTTGATGTCCTTTTTAAGCTCAGCCATGGTTTTGAATGGGCCAACCTTTTGGGCGAAGGCGCCGTCTAGCTTTGGAAGCTCGAGCTCTTCAACCTTTATCAACTCGGTGGCAAAGGTGACTTTCTTATTGGCAAGTGGCTTGTGGGCGTAATCTTTGGGAAAACGGAGAGTGAATTCTTTCTTGTCGCCCGGCTTCATACCAACCAGCTCTTCTTCAAAACCATCAATGAAGGTGTTTGAGCCGATACGGAGCGGGTAGTCCTTACCTGTCGCGCCGGCGACATCTTCACCTTTTTCGTTTGTACCCTTAAAGTTAATGTGGACTTCATCGCCATCTTTAACGGCACGATCAACTTCTTTCTTCTCAGCTAAACGACCGCGCAAGTTCTCAACAACTTCGCTGACCTCATCGTCGGTTGGCACTTTGACATCCAGTTTCTGAGAAATCTTTTTATAATCACCCAGCTTGACCGGCGGCACCACATCAACGGTCACCTTAAAGCTCAGCTCGGTAAATGGCACAAACTTCTTAATCTCGACTTCCGGTTGAGACAGCGGGCGTAACTTATGTTCGCGCAACGCATCGTTATACAAAACATTCAGAGCGTCGTCGAGAAATTGCGATTTGAGATAGTTATCATCAACGTTCTTTTCGACGATGTTCAGTGGCACTTTCCCTTTTCGGAAGCCAGGAGCGGAAACTTCCGGCTGCATACGTGTTAGGGTTTGCTTTTTGACCTCAGCCAGGATCTTCTCGTCAGACTCAACGACGAGCTCTGCCTTAGTATCTGAAATTTTCTTGTATTCTGCCTTCATTAAAACTCTCTGTTCGTTTATACGGTTTGTTAGTGTAACACAGCTGAGATGCTATGCAATTGAGGCTTCTACGTCCTCTTCGCGACGCCGATGGTCGGTCACGATTGAAATCGCCCGGTCCAAGCTGACGGTCTGTTCTTCGCCAGTGTCAATGTCTTTGAGGCGGAACATCTCTTCATTCAGCTCTTCTTCGCCGACGAATAACACATAGCGAATCGCCATTTTGTCGGCTGCCTTGATTTGCTTCTCAAGCTTCCGACCGGTTGAATCGACTGCCGCATTCGCGCCTTCTTCGCGCATGATTTTAGCCAGACCCTGGGTTTGGCGCAAGGTGTCACCAACCGGAATCATATAGACATCGGTTGTCGATTTGAGCTTTGGCATCAAGTTGTGTGCCAGTAAAAAGTTTTGCATGGTGACATCGCCCATACCAAAACCTGCGGTTGGCAATGGCTCGACGCCAAAGAGACCAACCAAACCGTCGTAGCGGCCACCGCCAAACATCGAGCGATTATTGTCCGGGTGATTATCGAAGACCTCAAACACAATGTCAGTGTAATAATCGAAGCCACGCATCAGCGCAACATCAAAGACGGCGTTCTCAATGCCGTTTTCACGCAAGTGAGTAAACAGTAGCCGAATCTCGTTCACATAGTCGTTCTCAAGCAAGTCCTTAGGCAAATCGCCCATGGACTTTGCGATAATCAGCGCGCGCAGTTTTTCGACGCCCCCGTCACGATTATCTTCACTGAAGATTGCGGCAGCCTCGGATTCAAACGTTTCCATTGGAATCTTATCCTTGCGATCAAGCAACTTAACCATCATGTGTGACTGTACCGAGTCAAGCTCGAGATAATCAGCCATGATGAGCGTTGTGAGCTTACGACTGTTGATGCGGATGGTGTACATATCTGCTTTGGCACCGAAAGCCTTCATGATGTCGTTGGCAATCATGATGAGCTCAAGTTCGGCGTCAATGGTGCCGATGCCAAAGACATCAACATTGAGCTGCCAGTGTTCGCGCAAACGGCCATGCTGTGGACGCTCATAACGCCAGAGGTTCGGGATTGAATACCAGCGGGCCGG
Organism: Saccharimonadales bacterium (SeqCode); assembly: GCA_052031955.1. Classification (GTDB taxonomy): domain Bacteria; phylum Patescibacteriota; class Saccharimonadia; order Saccharimonadales; family JBPEXE01; genus JBPEXE01. The sequence continues at coordinate 963 of JBPEXE010000088.1, read as the reverse complement.
ATAGGCCAGCTCTTGTCGCTTGCCGGCTATCATGCGTGATACAGTTGGCGTCATTTCGGGACGAATTGATACATCACGGCCACCACGGTCTTCAAAACGATAGGTTTGCTGGTCGACAATCTCTTCACCGGACTTGGCTCGGTAAATCTCTGTCAACTCAAGAATTGGCGCGTCGTACTCCTCGTAACCGTAGCTCTCGGCTACTTCACGCCACTTGGTAAACATGTAATTTTGCATGCGCTTATCTTCGGGGTAGAAGTCGCGCGCGCCTTTGTATGGTTGGGTGGATAGTTTCATAACAGGGGTATTATATCAGATGCATCTCTGTTAGCGAAATCGATTTAAAAGCCTCGTTGACGCACTAAATCGCGCATCCTCATGAGGATTTCCATCTCACGCTCATCAACCGTGGGATCATAGTTCACAAAACTATCCCAGCTAATCTCAAGCATGGGGTGAAAGTCGCTTGGGAATGGTGGCTTCACGCCCGTTTCGTGATAGCTCAGTAAGCCATCCAGTGTGAAGATTTCGAGTTCCGATTCATCGAGCGTCGTTGTCACAATCAGGGTGTCACCATCAAACAGCTCACAGTCGCACATCATGCCACGACACCGCCCACACGGGTGCAGTGTTGGTGTTACCAAGCCACTTTCGCTATCAGCTTGCACGGGACCTGCAACAGCCATGGCAATAACTTTATCGAAACCGGCAGCTTGAATCCGCTCTTTGGCTCGCTTCTCGGCACAATTCCATTCAGCACCTTTGAACGGCGTGTAATTGCCACCAAAATAGATACCGTTTCTTCCACCTGTCGTGTCTTGAACCAAAAAAGCCGTGCCGACGTTGAAGCCTCGGTACGACTCGCCAAGCTCATCGACCGCCTGGCGGGACAGGTCCACCAGGTGCGGAATGAGTTGCACGGCTGCATAGCGAATATCTATATGAGAAGGCACTTCAGTCCAG
>JBPEXE010000087.1:0-8859 GCA_052031955.1 Saccharimonadales bacterium (SeqCode) | reverse complement strand
TACAAGATCGAGTTGCGGATGAATGCACGAGCCGGCGTGATTGAGGAACTGGTCTACCGCTTCCTCGTCCTGCTGGTCTTCATCCCCTTCGCCGAACTGGTCAACTACCTGTTCGGCGGGTTCAGCGACAACCATCAGGGCCCCCTGGCCTGGGCAACCAACGGGTTCATCGCCCCCTTCTTCAACGGCGTGTCCTTCGGGATCGTCGAAGAACAGATGATGGGGGCGTCATGGGCGCTTGCCCTGAGCATCCTCATCAGCAACATGCTGTTCACGAAGGGGCACATCTATCAGGGGCTGCTCGGGGTCTACCACTCGTGGTTCATGGGGTTCGGGTTCTTCTACCTGACCTTCACCCACGGATTGGTCATCGCGATGATCTTCCACGCCCTCCTGAACTCGCTGGTGTCGACGATCGTGTACGCCGACACACACTGGGACACCCGTCACTACAAGCGCTGGAAGCGCTGAGTACGAGAGCAGCCACCCTTCGGGGTGGCGCTTTCATTTCACCCCCGTTAAACAGTTTACAAATTGCCATTTTTAGGTTATAATAATGCTGTAAGCCAGTGAGAGCAGAAGGGTTCCCCGTAACAGGGGTATTCTTCGAACGGCCCTCACCGGTTGTTCAATGTTCTTTAACTTACCAACCAACCAATCCAAATTCCCCTACGACTGCACTGGAGGTGCACCGTGTCCGACAACCCGAGCATCATCTTCCACCAGCCCGACCCCAGCGGCTCGCTGGACGGGCTGGAGCCGATGATCGACCCCAAGGACTTCGGTCCAATGCTCAGCGAGGCTTTCCAGCAGGTACGCAAACTGCTGGTCGGCGTCGACCCCCAGCTCATGCAGGCCATGTTCGCCCTGGCCACGCTCGAGCACATCCTGTGGATCGCCGGTCCCGGGGTCGCCAAGTCGATGGCGGCAGAGATCCTGATGGACATGTTCGAGGACGCTGACACGCTTTCGCTGCAGCTCACCAAGGACATGCCCTCGGATGCGATCTTCGGTCACGTCATCCCGAAGGACCTCATCGAGAGCGGTGAAGAGATTCGCAACCTCGATGGCGGCATCGTCGACGTGGAGTTCTTCTACGCCGATGAGTTCATGGACGCCTCGGCGTGGGCCATCCGGTCCATGCTGAACGTGTTCAACGAGCGCAAGCACCGTTCGAAGTCCCAGGGCGAGATCGATGCACCCCTGCACTCGGTCATCGCCACGACCAACTTCTACCGGACCCAGGCGGAACTCGAGGCGGTCGTCGACCGCTTCCTGTCCATCGCCATCATGCCTGCCTCGGACTGCCTCGTGCACGACTACCGCATCGGGCGGGGCTACACCCGGACGTCCGGCAAGGACATTCGGGTGCCCAAGCTCCGCTACGCCGACTTGCTCGCCTTCGCGCAGTGGGTCGAGTCGCCGGACGGCATCTACATCTCCGACGGGATGATGGCGCTCCACTTCATGGTCACCCGTGAGTTCATGGAGCGCCGCTACCAGATGGAGGTGCAGAAGTGGGCCGACACCAACGGTGTCGACCTGACCGATCCGCACAACCAGGCCAACGTGCCGACGATGCGCGAGCTCGGCGTCTTCATCACCCCCAGGCGGGCGGCGAAGACCCTCGACTACGTGCGCGCAGCCTCGGCCTTCCAAGGTCGAGATGTCGTCCAACCGGAGGACATCCGGGCGGGCGGGCTGTCGTACTGCGTCATCGGCGAGAGCAACGGGCACGAGGAGCTGTGGAGCGAGGTCTGCGACGAGCTGACCACGAACCTCAGCAGTCGTGACCTGGAGATCCTCAACGGAATCGGCACGCTCACCGACCTGGTCGGTGATCTGCTCGCCGAGCGTGGCAACGACCCCGAGGTCACCTTCAACATCGGTGGCAAGGCCTTCGTGGCCACGCGGCAGACGCTGCTCGAGGTTCGCGCCAATGCCTTCGGGCGGAAGCGCAACATGCACCCCGCCGTCAAGCTCGGCCTGGCCAAGCTCGACGAGTGCATCCAGAAGCTGGATGACCAGGTCCACAAGACCGGGATCAAGCTCCCGCTCTGGACGCACTGATGGGTACGGAAAGCATTGGTGACGCGGCAAGGCGTCGATGGGAGGCAGTGAAAGAGTGGTGGAATTCCCTCTTCCCTCCCGACGATTCCTACAAGCGTCGCCACAGGGATCCCGAGCCGGAACCCGAACCGCCTCAACCCCCGCCAACCCGGCAACCGTCGGGCCAGGAGGGGGCGCGGTACGAGGTCAGCAACTCGGACGGTTCGCTTGCCCATCAGGCGGACCAACTGACCGACGCGCTCAACGCCTGGCGTGACCTCACGCATCAACAGGGTTCGATTCTGGACACGGAGACGGGTGAAGACCTGACTCCGGAGAAGGACGAGAACGGGCGCTACGCGGTCATGGATGAGGACGGCAACCAAGTCGGTACCTTCAACGACTTCGACGTCGCCGAGCGTGTCTGGGAGACCGACACGAACGGCGAGGGATCGATCATCGATACCCTCATGAAGACAGATGTGACCCCCTACAAGGGCCATCTGACCGACGAAGAAGTCGCGGAAGCGATCGCCATCGTACGGAGTTGGGGCGGCCGCGGGTTCACCCGCAGCTTCAGCCGTGACCCGTTCGAGGTCGTGATCGACCGCGACGAGGTCGCTCGCCTCATCCCCATCATCAACAAGATGCGACTGCCCATCTTCGAGCTGGCCAACGCCATCGGCGACAGCCACGACCTGCCGACGAGCACCGTGACGGTGACGAAGCGGGAGGCCGAGATCACCTACAAGGAGGTCCCGTACTTCGAAGATGTTCCCGTCCAGCAGCCACCAACCACCTTCCGGGCAACGCCATTGCCGCAAGACCGTCGGGAACGACGGCCGATGCGGGCTTACGATGAGCTGACCCGTGTTCGTCCAACGGAACTGGCCATGCCAGACTTCGAGCGCCGCTTCGCGATGCTCGAACTGCCGGTGGAAGACCACATGGAAGAGGTGCCAGGTGATGTGCCCACCAAGAAGGTCCGCAAGACCCGAATGGAGCAGACCATCACCCCGCGCGAGTGGGAGGAGGAGATCGAGGTCACCGACGAGCCGCGGGTGCAGAACCTGGCGGTGGTGGCCGACCTCTCCGGCAGCATGGCAGGGCAGCGCATCAATGTCGCTGTCGCCCTCGTAGTGGTGCTCATCACAAAGCACCTACATGACGAATCCCGGTACAGCTTCCGCTGGTTCGCGAACTACGTCGATAAGCCGTCCTCGGCCGATACGACGCGCGGCAAGCGCAAGCTCATCGAGTTCGTCATGGACACGAAGTCGACAACCGACATCGGTGGAGGGACCAACATCCTGGGTGGCATCGAAGCCGCCGCATCCGACGTTCGTTCGTTCGTCGGTCAGGATGAGATTCCCGAGATCCTCGTCGTCAGCGATGGCGACGATTGGCACGTGACTGCTGAGAGCGTCTTCGCCTGCATTGGCACGGACGTCATCCTTCACGCGCTGATGGTCGACGGCGACAACATGGCTCTGCGGAGCCACAGTTCGACGTACGACCGGATCGACACATGGAACCTGGGAGGGGGTGTACCCCGCTCCTTCCTGGATGATGGTTGGTGAGCCATGAAGAACATGCCCGTGGGCCCGCACTCTGCTGAGTGATGGGTCCGCGGGCGTCTTCATTTTTAGGCATATTTTGTACCAGTCTGAACAGTTTTATAAACGCGCTATAATATAGTCATGGATGACAACGCGCAGCAACCCCCAATCCAAGATGAAGACGAGCCGATTATCAAAGATCCAATCTATGACATTATGGATGACGACGAAGCCCAGGAGGCCTTTGACCGATTGATGGAGCTGGCCGACGAAAAGAATCAGCAGACAGAGGGAAATGACAGCCTTGATGAATCAAAGTAATTATGGTAAAGTCTCGTTTATGAGTTACTTAACTAACCTACATCGACGAGCACATATTTTGCCGGAGCGCATCGGTTAGTATTCTTTTGTCTTAAAACACATTGAACGCCGGGACGCCCGGCGTTTTTAAATGTTTGATTTAAAGAAAGGAAATAACATGAGTGAACGTATTTACTCGCCCACCGAAATTACAGATTTGTACCCGGAAATCGCTGCAGCTTACCAAGAAGCGTTTGCAGGTGAGCCATGGTTCGAGGTTTCCAAGTGTGCCGATGCGCTGCAGAGATGCCCGGGTGGTCTATCGGCTATTGCGGTTGGTTCAGTTTGTGAACTGTGCGAATCATGCCCGACTCAAATTGCCTACCCAAGCGCCGAACTCATTGAAAGATTCGAACAAATTGGCGCAGACAAGCAAGCTGCTTGGTACATCGAAACTGAGCAGGAACAAGTCGCTCTGGCCGGTTTGGCCTGGCTGGCTGATGCTTCGGTTGTGGCGAGACAGAAATACCCAGACGTGCCCAACATGAAAGATTGGCTAGATACACAATTTGGAAGCAATGAGTTTGTTTGGCTGGATGAGGTATTCGCCAATAAAGCAGTCAGGCAATTGGGCAATCTGGCCCAGTTTGAAGCGATGATTACGGGTTTAGCTTCAAAACTGGAAAGGCCAATTGTCGCCTACAGAACAATCAACCCAGCTATGATCTATAAGCCAAAGTCGGTTTTTGGTGAGGCTGCAATATTTTGTGCCGGTGAAAATCCGGTAGATGGATTCGAATACAGTGGAGTCGTGCCCGACAGACGTGATTTCGTAGCAATTGACCTACGGCAACGGATGTTGGCGAGTCGCCCGCGTATGTAACGTGGCTCCAAGGCGACTCCCTACTTGATGGAGCCGCTAACTAATTGGAGAAATGAAATGAGTGAGAATATTCAGATAACTAGCTTTGCCGATTTGGAGCAGGAGCAACAGATGGTTGCTGCCGAGTGGGTTCATGAGTTTACATCCGGACAGCTCGGGGAAACTCAGCAGATGATTCCGGTATCAGTAGAGGATGTATTCGCAAAACATATCGGCTACGTGCTACTGGCAGACGGCAAGCCGGCCGGATTTATCGGCGCAATCGCACCCAATCAATGGAACGGACAGGAAATGACAGAGATTGGAACGCATTGTGTTGATAAAAGCATGAGAGGCCAAGGGCTTGGTTCGGCACTGCTCAAAGCGATAATGAGCGAAATCGAAGACCAAGGGCTAACGGGGTACGCCTTCTGCAACGCGAAGAGCATCGGCGTGTTTAGCACAGGTGGCTTTGTAGAGGCGACATCGTTCGATGTGCCACCGTGCGCACTCGATGACTGCAGCAAGTGTCCGGCTCAACCCGAGAATGGTTGTTGCGACACGATACTAATTGAAAAGGAGAGATAACATGGATGATAAATCTATAAAACTAATCGATTCGGGCAAACCCGGACCAACTGTGGCAATATTTGGCGGTATTCACGGAAACGAGCGTGCCGGTGTGTACGCTGTTGAAACACTGATGGAAGGCCTCGTCCTGAAAAAGGGCAAGGTCTACCTGGTGTTGGCGAACCCTTCGGCGATTGAGGCGAATGTGCGTATGCTCGAAAAGAATCTGAATCGTTGCTTCTTCGCGGATAATGATGGGGGCACGCCAGAGGACCTGCGCGCCCTTGAACTCATGAAAATCCTCGATGAGTGCGATGCTCTGCTCGACCTACACATGTTCTATGACGATGACGGCGAGCCGTTCATCATCTGTGAGGATGAAGCTGTTGGCGTAGCCAAAATCTTTGATGTTGGCATCATCTCAACAAACTGGGCAGAAGTTGAACCAGGCGGCACGGATAGCTACATGTACTCATTGGGTAAGATCGGCATATGCCTAGAGTGTGGACCAATTTCTAAAGCAGAAGAGTACACGGATTTTGCAATTGATGCAGCAGAGAAGTTCCTGAATTACTTTGGTCTGATTGAGAAGGCGGTTAAATTCTCGGAAGAGCCAAAGAAAATAATTCGCGCTGAAAAAACCATCTACAAAAGTTCCGAAAACTTCGTGCTAAAACCAGGCTTAAAAAACTTCGACTTACTTGAGTCAGGGCAACTGCTGGCCACGGACGGCGATGTTGCATATGTCGCAGGAAAGGATGAATGCATCATTTTCCCGCACTACGCGGCACGCGTTGAAGAGGAAGCATATATCCTTGGGAAGCTAGAGAAATAGGCTGATGGTCGGGCAATCGTACGCTCGACCACCCCTATTTTCCAGTAAACGGTGTATCATAAAGCAATAAGAGCACGAGGAGGCCACTCTACTATGGTTAAAAATAAATCAACATATGCAGCGCGGTTGAGCGTTGACTACCCGGATTCACTCGACAAAATGACGACACTATTCCGTTGGATTTTGGCAATCCCAATTGTCATTCTCATTTCTGCACTCACCAGTGCCGGCGGCTCAGAATACATTAACGAAGCGGGCGACAAAGTTGCTACCAGCGGCGGCGACATCATGGCCGGGTTATTTGCGGCCACCATGCTGATGATTGTATTTAGACAAAAATACCCTCGTTGGTGGTTTGATTTTGCCCTTGAATTGCACCGTTTTTCTGCACGGGTCGGCGCCTATCTATTCCTACTCACCGACAAATACCCATCAACTACGGAAAAGCAATCAGTCCATCTTGAGATTGACTACCCAGATGCAGAAAAGGACCTCAACCAGGGCTTGCCACTCGTAAAGTGGTTTTTGGCCATTCCACACTACATTGTATTAGCGTTCTTGTTGCTGGGCGTCGTGTTTGCAACTGCTATCGCTTGGCTTGCAATTGTCTTTACGGGCCGATATCCTCGTGGTTTGTTCGACTATGTGGTCGGTGTTGGACGCTGGAGTCTGCGCGTCACGGCCTATGCGTTCCTGCTTGTTACAGACGAATACCCGCCATTTAGCCTCGACTAGATCTCTGAGTCAGCGACCCAGCTCAGGCCAATTCCTGCAATATCCGAGTCGTAGAAAACAAATATCATCCCGTTTGTGCTATGTCGAACCGAGTCTGGGGCGACATTGTCTTTACGTGCACCGGATTGTGTATAGGTTGATACCTTGCCTTCATTACCAACAGCATCCCAGAAGGTCAGATCATAACTCGTGCCTCGAACCTTATGAGTTGTCATATAAAAGGTTGCTCGTTTCTGCCCACCAGATGTATCTAAGCCGACCACACCAGTGGTATAGCGACCTCGCTCATAGTACGAATTAAGCGTTGCTCGTTCTCGTGTGTAATCGCCGATTGGTGACTCACTCAAATTTGAACCCTCAAACAGCGCCAAACTATCCAGTTCAACCACTGCCCCTGACTGCGGATTTGGTGAATTTATACGAAATGCAACCTCCAGGCCACCATTGTTATTCTCGGTGTAGCTACTGTACGGGCTCAGATCCGGCACGCTAAACGTGGCTGTATGAGTACCGGCGGTAAGATCCGACTGAGCCGTATCAAGCACACTGACCCAATCCGAGTTGTTCCAACGCGCATTCACATAGAAATCGAACTTCAGGCCCGCATCAGCATCGGCAACATCTGCCCGTACCGTAAACGATTTGCCACTAAATTGCATAACATTCGGTATTGACTGGCGTACATAGAAGTACTCCTCATTGGCACTGTTGTTGAGTGTTATTCGTGTGCCACCCTCCAGATCGTCAATCTGCTGGAATGTTGCGGAACTACTGCCAAATACATGTTTCGCTCGCCAACGAGTGTTAAAGAAATTGCCGACACCGGTTGCAGAGTCGAATGTACCAGAGCCGTAATCAGTAGCTTTAAATTGTCCGTTAAGTAGTAAGTTGTCGTTACCTGCAACAGATGTGACTGCGGCCCCAAGTGGGTGCACGCCGCCAACATTAAGCCCCAGCGCCAGCACGCTGACCACAATTGCGGTAACAGATAAAAGGTTTTGGATGTTTGGTTTTTTCATAGTTTTTGGTTTTAAGAGTATAGCCCGATAATACCATATCCGCATGAATCAATCACTAACAGATAGAACAATCGAACATATGCTTGCATTATTAATATTTTTGTGTTATTATATGGCAAATAACTTTGAGGAATGTTATGACCGGTAATACTTCACCTGCAACAGAGGTGTTGGGCGCCACCACTTCCGGTGCTGCTTCAACTGCTGTTCTTGCAAACACAGGCAATCCAATCTTCCAGATTGTGGCTGTTGGTGTTTTGGCTGCATCGATCGCACTTTTGCTGACTCGTGCAGTTAAAGCTGCATCAAACTAGGGATTCTCGAGGATTTTCCCATGTTGCTTACAATTGCTTACATTGTATTAGCTTTAAGCATGCTCAATTTGTTGCGCATGGTGTTCTTCGGTTTGTACAGCGACCTCTTTGACATCAAAAACGCAAAGAAGCCAAAGACGAACCAAAAACGTTATTCTAAAGACTATGCGCCGTTGGTGACAGTAATCGTTCCTGCCCATAACGAGGAGTTAACCCTCAAGCGCAATCTCGAATCAATCGCCAAGAGCGATTACCGGAATATAGAGCTGATTGTGGTAAATGACTCGAGTACTGACCGCACCTATAATATCGCTCGCTATTTTCAACATAAGTATCGTGGTCACTTTAAGAAAATAACTGTGCTTAACGCCAACGTACGAGGCAAGGCCAAGGCGCTCAACCTCGGCCTGGCGCGCGCGCATGGCTCACTCTTTATGTGCCTCGATGCGGATTCGGCCGTAACACCGACAGCAATCACAAATGCTGTTGATGCCTTTCGCGACCCAACTGTTGGCTCGATCAGTGCTAACGTCAAGATTTTTCCTACCGAAGGTCTGCTCAATACCATCCAGCGCATCGAGTATCTGATGTGTTATCAGATGAAAAAGGCTGAAAC
>JBPEXE010000086.1:0-3745 GCA_052031955.1 Saccharimonadales bacterium (SeqCode) | reverse complement strand
CGCCACATCCGACCAATCAAAATGCAGTGCTGGCATTTGATTTGCGTCACTCGCCGAAAGAGTTTGCTGATATGACACCGGTTGAGCTCGCCGAACGAGCCTTCACGCCCTACAAAGAATTGGCAGCGCAGGACAAAAAACGCTTACCAATAAAGGCAATCCACATGAACAAGTGTCCGGCTTTGGCGCCCCTTGGTGTTTTGGATGAGGCGTCACAAGAGCGCATAAAACTACCCCTCAAGAAGATTCAGACACATGTAAAAGAATTGGCGGGAATTGGGGGCTTTGGCGATCGCGTGGCGCAAGCTTGGGAGTCGCAGGAATTCGCCGAGGATGGAGATGTGGATGCACAATTGTATGGGGGGTTTCTCGGCGACACCGATAGAAAGCTATTGCACGATGTGCGTCAGAAGGACGGTGACAGTCTGGCAGATTGGCATCCAAAGTTTAATGATGATCGACTCGTTCAGCTCTTGTTGCGCTACAAAGCGCGGCATTACCCCGAAAGCCTCAGTGCTGATGAGCGTCAGCTCTGGGAACAATATCGTGCCCAGCGGTTTAAAGGGAGTCTTGGTCCGGCCGGTATTAACGCATACCTATCCAAACTAGCTCAGCTGTACCAAGAAGTGCCTGAAAAGCAGAAGTTTCTTATTGAAGAGCTTCAATTGTATGCGCAAAGCATTTTGCCGTACGAAAACGAGTCGCTGGTCTAGAGGGCGATTTCCTCAATCTGCTTCGCTTTCGCGGCGGCAATGTCAATGAGGTTGTGTAAGTAGCGAATGGCTTTGGCGGTTGCGGTATATGTTATCAATGCCCAGATAGTGACAATCATGCCGCCAAAAAACGCGCTAAAGCTGATGACTACATCAGTGCCAGGTATGCGCCCAATCAAAAACAGCTCAAGAATCGCATTCGATATTTGAGAACCATCGATAAATGATAATGAAAAAATAATGGCAACTACCACAAGAAGTGGGAGTTTGCCAAAAGCGGCAAATGGCATTGGTAAAGAACCTCGTCGTTTGACAGCAAAATACCAGAAAAATGTAAAAAAGTCAACAATGTTGTTTAAGATTTGCGGACGTCGTCGGGGAGGATGTCGCGTATGTAGCTTCCCAAGACAATTGGGGTGCCACTACTTTCCTTAAGGCTTTTAAGGGCGCGCTTGGTTGGGTCATCGTTCAGGCCGGCTTCCAGATCCATGTAAAACAAATAGCGCCAACCTTCATGGTCTATTATTGGCCGTGATTCTATCTTGCTGAGGTTGATATTATTGTCGGCGAATGCGCCAAGTGCTGCATAGAGCGCACCGGGCTTGTGGCTGATGGGTAAGACAATTGAGGTTTTGTTCGCTTCAACGATAGTTGTTTGAGCTTTGCTCAATACGACAAAGCGCGTGTAATTGTGGCGGTGGTCCTCGATGCCGTCAGCTAGAATTTCTAGGCCATATAGTTTGGCCGCCATTTCACTGGCGATGGCAGCCTTATTTTTATCGGCCTGGCGAGATATATACCGTGCGCTAAGGGCGGTATCTGGGTATTCATGCTGGGTTGCCGCAGGTGTGTTTTGTCGTAAGTAGAGTTTAGCTTCGGCAAGAGCAGGCGCCTGTGAGTAGATATCCGTGATTTCCTCGAGCCGAGCTCCCATCGGGGCAAGTAGGTTGAGCCGAACGTGCAAGTATACCTCACCGATAATCCAAGGCTTGTGTTGCATGAGCAGGTCATATGTGTCATTGATTGAGCCATAGAGTGAATTTTCAATTGCTACTACTGCACGGTCAACCACGCCTGTTTCGAGTGCTTCAAAGACTTGGCGAAAGTTTTCAAACGGAGCAATCTCAATGTCGTGGTTGAAAAAATGCTCGGCAGCTTGATGATGATATGAGCCTGGAAAGCCCTGTATTGCTACTTTCATAACGAAACAAGCGTACCAGCCCGAGTATATTCTGACAAACAGATTAAAAACCAGTACAGGTGCAGTTTTTAATCCTGTTCACAGCGAATATCTGCCACAATCCAACCCTCCACCCTGGGTGGGGCATATGTCAAAACCATGAAACACTGGAAAACAGAGGTAATTTCGTGTATAATCACCCCCTGTTCATGGCAGACACAATAACCATAGTTGGAGCACGAGAGCACAACCTCAAGGATATTTCGCTTGAATTACCTCGAGAGAAGCTCATTGTTATCACTGGACTTTCTGGCTCCGGGAAGTCGTCACTTGCTTTCGACACAATTTACGCTGAAGGCCAGCGTCGCTATGTCGAAAGTTTAAGCGCCTATGCTCGTCAGTTCTTGGGCTTAATGGAGAAGCCGGATGTTGATCAGATTGATGGCCTCAGCCCGGCAATATCAATTGACCAAAAATCCACTTCGCGAAACCCACGATCAACAGTGGCAACCGTTACCGAAATTTATGACTATCTTCGTCTTCTATATGCGCGTGTTGGGATTGCACATGGTCCTGATGGCGAGCCAATCACCAACATGACGCCGCAAGAAATCACCGATGGTGTACGTGGCCTCAAAGATGGAGCACGGCTGATGTTGCTTGCGCCTGTTGTTGTCGATAAAAAAGGTGAACACGCCCACGTGCCTGAGCAGTTCATGCGAGCTGGCTTTGTGCGCGCTCGTGTCGATGGTATCGTCTATGACTTGAGCGAATTCCCTGAGCTCGATAAGAAGTACAAGCACAACATTGAAGTGGTGGTTGATCGCGTCATGAATACGGAAGAATCAGCTGGTCGTATTGCGCAGTCGGTCGAGCAGGCGCTTGATCTAGGCGACGGCAATATGATTGTGGTCGATGTCGACGCTGAAAAAGACCACAAATTTTCACAGAAGTACTTTAACCCTGAATATCCGGATTTTATCGCGCCCGAAATGGAGCCGCGTACCTTTTCGTTTAACTCACCGCATGGTGCCTGCGCGACCTGCACGGGGCTTGGTAGTCGACTCGAAGTTGATCCTGAACTTATTTTAAACGCGAACCTGACGATATCCGAGGGTGCAATTCGCCCGTGGAATCGCATGCGTATCGACGCGTGGTATATGAAACAAGTCAATGCCATGGCCGTAGCGCATGGATTCTCAGTGAATATACCGGTGAAGGATGTGACTGATGAGCAGATGCAGAAACTTCTCTATGGTACTGGTTCGCAAAAGTATGAAGTTGAGCTTGGAAGTGGCCGCACCTACGAAACAACGTTTGAGGGTGTGATTCCTAACCTTGAGCGTCGCCACCGCGAGACTGAGTCTGATTTTGTAAAGCGAGATATTGAAAAGTTCATGGTTGAACGCCCATGCCATGCATGTGGCGGCAAGCGGCTAAAGCCGGAGGCATTGGCTGTGACTGTTGCTGATCAGTCGATTATTGATGTGGCGGAACTATCGATTGAAGATTGTGTTGCCTTTTTCGACAAACTTTCGCTCAACGAGCGTGATGCAAAAATCGCCAAACAGATTACGAAAGAAATAAAAGCACGACTTGGTTTCCTGCTCGATGTCGGTCTTGGCTATTTGACGCTTGCGCGCTCGGCCAATAGCTTGAGCGGCGGTGAAGCCCAGCGTATCCGGCTTGCAACACAGATTGGCTCGGGCCTGCAGGGGGTACTGTATGTGCTTGATGAACCATCAATTGGTCTGCATCAACGTGACAACGCACGGCTTATAACAACCTTGCAGCGGATGCGCGACCTCGGTAACACGGTGATAGTGGTTGAGCACGATGAAGAGACGATTCG
>JBPEXE010000085.1:0-3859 GCA_052031955.1 Saccharimonadales bacterium (SeqCode) | reverse complement strand
TACCTGAATTTGATAGCCGAGCTTTTTCGACTTCTCCTCAATGGCGGAAATCCGTGATTTGTCGCGTTCCGAAATATCTTTGGTTTTTGACTCACCGGTTGCTTCGGGAGGCTGAAATAGCGCCCAAGCTATCTGGGCAAAATAGCCAAGTGCTCCCCCACTCCCGATGGTCGAGTGGCCATTCTTTAAGCGTTCCACAAACTTTGAGCTCTTCTTGTGCCAGTTGTCGTCGACGGGTCGCGCAAGTACTTGTATCCACATTTGCTCCCCCTCCACCTCGAGCTTCGCAAGAGTGGCAGTGATAGCTGCCAACGGGTCGACCTCAAAACTTTGAAAGGTCTTGATTGGCAGAACCTCGTTATCCGTAAGCGAGAGCTCAGTGGTAATCGTGACAGGCTGATCAATTTCTTCGCTGGCATAATCAGGAACTTCATAAATTTGAACGGTTGGATACTGAGCATAGACCTGCCCTTCTACAAAGTTTTGCAGGTGTTTTGGAACGGTTACAAAGAAGCGGATACGCTTATTGATGGCAGCAATTTCAAAGCTCAGGTGCTCCTGCAGGACGTCATCGCGAATTATTTCTTTACGACTACGCAGGATACCGTGTAGCGAGGCAAACATCTGCTCGGCTGCCAGCTCTTTCTTTTCGTTGGCACGCGGTATTTCCAGCACCAACGTAACCATTTCCCCATCGTAGCCATTGAGGTTCCGCTCACGTACAAATAGTAGCCAATATCCTAAGAGGGCTCCTCCGGCAAGCCAGAGCGGCCACAAACTTATAAGAAAGCCCACGCCCGTGTATCTCCGTTTAGTGCAATCATTTCTCGTCTATCTTCTCATTAATCATTACCACAATGCAAACAGAGGTTCTGATTTTGAGATTCTTCCTGATTTTAGGGTTTATATTCCCCGCACTAAACGATGTGTTTATTCTGTTGCAGCGTCTTCGGCTTCAGCCAGCTCGTAGGTTGCTTTTGCAACGCGCTTAAACTGTGGCTTGCCTTGGAGGTTGAGGAGGATTGTTGTTTCCTTAACCTGACGTGACTTCAGCACTCGTTTAACAATTTCATCTCGGTGGAGTGGGCCACCTTCTTTGCGCAGTACATCTGCAATAACATCAGCTACCGTTCCCTGAGAATATCCCCACTCTTTCAGGGCGTAGATTCCGCGACCGATAAGCACAAAGCGCTTGTCCTTGATCAATTCGTTGTGAATTGCCTGGGTTGTAACATCTTTACGCTTAAAGTCCGATTCCTTGATTGATTTGGCAATATCACTAAAGTGCATTGGCTTGCCGTTCTCGTTCAAGATTACATAAATCTTATCACGAATATTCTTCGGGTTCACGACTGGCCAGCGCTGTAGACCCCACAGGCCGTTCAGCGTTGCCAGCTTCTTAGATACTGACGCGTAGGCCTTCACGTGGTCTGGGTGTTCGTGGCTGGTTTTAGCGTGCAAATCAGCTGCAGTTATTGGTTTGCCATGTTCTTTGATGAGGACGGCAATCTCGTCGACATTTTGCTTGATTTGCTTGTCGTCGTGGTTGGCCGCGATACCGGCAGCATGGTGGTAATAATCGTTTTCATCTACAACAGCAATATTTGGTGCCAGCGTTGCGAGGAACGAAACATGCGCTCGAGCGCGCTCGTCGGCGTTGTCGCTCACCCGCTCTGTCAGTTCGTTGATGCGAGCAACACGACCCATTTCATGTAGGTTCTGAACCAAAACGCGTTCAACGTCTTTCATGTGCGGCAGGTCATCCTCGGCGAGCACCTTGAGGCGAGCCATGATAGCCTTCTCAAGTTGTCGCACGCGCTCACGCGTAATGCCCAGCAAGTCACCAATTTGCTCAAGTGTTTCTTTGCGGTCGTACAAGCCAAAACGACGAGAGATAATTTCACGTTCACGATCACGATCAATAGTGCTAAGGATATCCTTAACAATTTTCTGCAGGTCTAATTGTGCGTTTGCGCTTGTTGCGGCTGCGTCGCTCATTCATTACTCTTTTCTAGAGAAAGATTCTCTTGTTTAATGATACTATATAACAAGATTTTTTTATTGTCAAACACCTTGTGACTTAGCTTTATTATAGCACCAATTAGACATTTTTAGAAACACATGATTTGTAAAATTGACCGCCAGTTCAAAAACTGTTCTAACAGAGGTCAAAACAGATACGCGGAAGCTGTGGAAATGTCACAAAATACTACAATATTTGGCTCTGAATCTGGACACAACAAAGCTACCTGGCTGAGATTCGAATGAGATTATTGTCTGTTAGCCCACATCAGGCAACGGGTGTCTAGGCTTTCTTCTTGCCTCGGAAGCCACCGCGACGTCGAGCTGGTGCTTCATCAAGCAGTTTTTTGGCTTTCTTCAGGTCAATTTTCTTTGGGTCTTCATCTTTGGGGATCTTGGCATTCTTGGTGCCATCAGTGACATAAGGACCATAGCGACCGTTTAGCACCTGAATGACAGTATCGCCATCTTGGAAATCATTAATGTATTTCTCTGCTTCAGCCTTCTTTTTATCAGCGACAAATTTGCGCGCGGTTTTCTCATCAATGGTAAATGGATCTTCTGGCTTGATAGATACAAACATACTGCCAACTTTTACATACGGGCCGAAACGGCCGATGTTGGCAACCATTTCTTCGCCTTCTGGCGTTTTGCCGACAGTTCGCGGGAGCTTAAACATTTCAAGAGCAGCTTCGAGAGATACGGTCTCCATGCTCTCGCCAGCTGGCATTGGTGCAAACTTCGGCTTTTCTTCGTCCTCAGCCTCACCAATTTGGACCATTGGCCCGAAGCGACCAACACGTGCGAATACCGGCCGCCCCGATTTAGGGTCCTTGCCGAGTTTGCGCATGCCGCCAGCCTCTTTGCGGCTGATGTTTTCGGCTTTTTCAACCTTGCTGTGGAATGGTGAATAAAACTTCTTAATCATGTCCTTCCACTTGAGTGAACCGCTGGCAATTTTATCGAACTCATCTTCAACATCTTTGGTGAAATCATAATCCACGATGTCCGTAAAATGCTTTACCAAGAAGTCGGTTACAACGGATGCAATATCAGTCGGAATAAGCTTATTCTTATCGGCGCCGGTTGTCTCGGTGCGTGTTTCGCGGTCAATTTTTGTGCCCGACAAATTCAAGGTAACGATTTCACGTTCTTGGCCTTCGAGGTCACGCTTTTCTACGTAGCCACGATCCTGCACGGTCGAGATGGTCGGCGCGTAGGTGCTTGGCCGACCAATGCCCATTTCCTCAAGCTTCTTCACGAGCGCTGCTTCTGTATATCGTGCCGGTGGGCGCGAGAAGGTTTGCTCGGCGAGTATAGAGCTGTAGCTCAGGTCGTCACCCTGGGCAAGCTCAGGTAATAAAGTATCTTTGAAGTCATTCGGATATACGGTTAACCAGCCCTTGCTGACAACAATTTCGCCTTTTGCAACAAATACGGCGCTCCCTTTTTCAGGAATAATCTCAGCAGTCGTCTTCTCAATATTGGCGCTGCGCATCTGCGAGGCAATGGCACGTTGCCAGATGAGCTTATACAGCTTCTGCTGCTGGGCGTCAGCGCCAGCCTTCTCGGTTGCAAAGTTTGTCGGGCGAATTGCCTCATGAGCTTCTTGGGCGCCGCTAGACTTTGTCTTGTATGCGCGTGTCTCGACCATGTCGGCTCCAAACTTGCTTGAAATAGCGGCTGTCGCACCCTTAATTGCGGTTTGAGACAGGTTGAGCGAGTCGGTACGCATGTATGTAATGTGTCCTGATTCGTAGAGTCGTTGTGCCAATGTCATGGTTTGTCGCACCGAATAACCAAGTCGTCGCGATGCTTCTTGTTGCAGGGTTGAGGT
>JBPEXE010000084.1:0-13554 GCA_052031955.1 Saccharimonadales bacterium (SeqCode) | reverse complement strand
CCACTGAGACTGGCCTGCAGTGCCGTTTTGGCTGTATCGGCATCACGAATCTCACCAATCATTATCACGTCCGGGTCCAATCGCAGTACGGCGCGTAACTTTTCTGTGAATGAATCACGGTGCTCGGTATCAACCGGTATTTGCACCACACCGGGCAGAGTATACTCGACCGGGTCTTCGAGTGTGATGATCTTCCGCTCCGGCGTATTAAGCTTTTGCACGATCGAATATAGAGTGGTCGTCTTACCGGACCCGGTTGGGCCGACCGACATCACAAGCCCACTTGGGTGCGCAACAATATCATCGATGATTTTGCGCTCATGCTCGTCGAGTCCAAGGCGCGACAAATCTAGCAGCTCACGGTCGATGTTGAATAGGCGGATTACCGCATCTTGACCAAAGGTTGTTGGCACGGTTTCAATACGCATGTTTACTTCACCCAGAACATTCTGGTCATCATCCAGAATTTTGTGATTCATGTGTCCGGTCTGGGCATCGGTTGTACCGGTACTGATGTTAGCCGAAACGGCAATTGTTGAGTTGAGCTGCCGGTACTTTTCATAGCTCATGGTGGCAATCTCGTGTAGCACACCATCCACGCGCAATCGTATACGCACATGTGACTCTTGCGTCTCTAGGTGTATGTCTGAGGCACCGAGCATTTTGGCCTGGCGAACCAAATAATTAAAGACGTCATCACTGCGTACGCGATCAAGTGTCTGGCTGACGTCCTCTATGCTGTCCTGCTCACGATCCGGCAGAATGTTAATATCTTGGTACTCAATCTTCTCCGGCGGATCATACTTGAGCATAAACTCATTGAAGCCACTCTGGGATATCATCACGAATGACAAACGGTAATCTCTGAATTGATTGCGAAGTGTACTGAGTGAATGTTGCGGCGTGTCAACGGTAATGGCCACGATTAGGCGACCTTTTTCCATGCTGAGAACAACCGCTTTGTGCTTCCGCATCTCATCAACGGTAAGTACATCGAACATCGGAATCTTCTGTAGTGAGCGAGTATCAAAATAGCGCACGCGCAATAGATTCGCGCGCCGCCTGGTATTTTGTTCTTCGTCGGCTCTAAAGTCTTGTGCCATACTTATTGATACAGTGTATCACTAAGCATAAGCGAGAAATAGTCAGAATGGGAATCACGGTTGCCCTCGAGAATATCAGAAGTAGTCATAACGTCGGTTCGATTTTACGGAGTGCTTATGCTTTCAATGTTGATGAAGTTGTGACTATCGGTATTACACCACACCTACGAACCGTACATGATGAGCGCCTGCCCCATGTGATTGAAAAATCCACCAAAGCTATAGCCAAGACCGCATTGGGCGGTGAGTCGCTCCTAAGCGAGCATTTTTTAACGACAACTGATTTTCTCGCGTGGCACGCGGAGCGTGTCGCCGAATTGGCAATTGTAGAAATTTCCGAGACAAGCATCGATGTGCGAGATTACCAGCGACCTGAGTCGGTGACTCTTGTTGTCGGCCACGAAGTTGACGGGGTGAGCGCGGAGATGTGCGCAGCGGCCGATGCATTGCTTGAAATACCGATGCCCGGCAGCAAGGAATCGCTCAACGTTGGCGTGGCTGCGTCAATCGCGATGTTCGAGCTCCTCTAAAATCTGCTAGAATAGTCATATTATGGATGAAAAACAAAATCTCAGTGGCTCCAAACAATTCCTGCGCACCCTGATCAAAGAGGCGTTCTCAACAGAAATCCGCAACCTCGCATTTATCGTTTTGGGCTTCGTGGTCTTTGGCACCGTCTTTTACCGATTGGTTGAGGACTGGCGCTGGATTGATTCGTTGTACTTCTCGGTTATGACATTGACCACCGTGGGCTATGGCGATCTCGCGCCAGAAACCGACTTCGGCAAGCTATTTACGACTGTCTACGTATTTGGCGGGCTTGGTATTGTGCTGACCTTCCTACAGACACTGGCACGCGAACAGGCTAAAGAACCGTTCTTCTATCGTCTGGTAAACCGACATCGCAATAGCAAGAAGTAAGCATAAACACATTTTTTACAAGTAGCCAATTTCTTTGTTATCCACACATATTCATTTGTGGGCATGTCGAGAATGTTCTATATTTAATGTACTAAGAGGTGGGGAATACAAAGGTAAGGAGGGTATTACTTATGCCTACAGCACGTATGGCCAAAATTAGTCGCTCAAAGACTGGTATTGGCGCATCTTTCGTTGCATTAGTGCTTATGTTCAACCTTGTCCTGGCTAACCTGTCAAGTGCTGTCGCCTACGCGAAAACGCTCGATGAAACGCCGGCAAGCGAACAAGCGCTGGAAGCGACTGAAAAGCCAGACGAGACAGAGGAAGCACCGGTCGAGACAACTGCTCCGTCTGAAGAGGAAGAAGAAACAAACACGCCTGACATCGATGAAGATGAATCAGTCGAGGAAGAAAACCAAGAAACGAACGAGGTATCTGCCAACCAACTCGAGCCGGCATTCGTTGAAATTGCTGAGCTTGATGTAGATTATCAGTGTTACGTCCGTGACTCACTGACTGAGTACCGATTCTTCGTTGATGTTGAATCAAACGCTGATCAAACACTCCCTGCTGGCGAGGCCGGTAATATGGCCAGCCCAAGCGAATATAACTCAATTCTGCCAGAAGAATTTCTGGATGATGACTATCTGCTTGAGGTGAGCGGCTGGGACGGCGGAGACTTTACATGGATGATTGGTGGAAGCGAAGTTCACGTCTCAACGGAGAACGAACCATGTGATGGCCCGACCATTGCCGACGTCATCGACGAAGAAGCGTCTTTGGATACACTTGATTCAGTCATCAGCTACCTGATTAAGAACAAGGCTTGCGAAGGCTTGTTGACACTCGATGACAGCTACGCTGGCCCATACACCGTATTTGCGCCTGAAAACAGCGCATTTGCAGCTCTCGTAGCGGCACCACAGTCAATCGATGCTGAGCTCACACAACTGCTGGGAAACCCGGATGAGATGTGCGCCCTGCTCGGTAGCCATGTTGTAGAGGGTGTTGTTGTAAGCACCGACGCAACGACCGACGGCGCGACACTCAACGCAGTCGTAAACGATCTTGATGGTATCTTTGTACAGAACATTGGCGGGAAGGTATTCGTCGACGGCCACGAAGTGGTGTCGGCTGACCTATTCGCGACCAATGGTGTTGTGCACATCATCGATGGCGTCCTATTGCCGCAAAGCGTTGGAACTATCAACCAGGTCGTCACCACCAAGACATCACCTGCTCTGAGCGGAACAATCAACATGCCGTCAATGAGCGCCGAGGAAGTGGCCTATGAATTATGCGTGGTCGTACGCATTGATGGCGTACCATACATTGCTGATGTTTCTGGCAACACCTGGATGATTGAGGAGGGCGTTGTATCGCTTAACCCGACCAAGGAAAATACCTTGTTTGATGTAGTGGTTCGAACCGGACTTGGTCACTACTACGCAAGCAATGGTGCATCACTTGGCTGTGAAGAAGTTGATGTAATCGATGAGGAACTATCAATCTATGACCAAGAGATCGATATTGTCACACATGGTGGGCCACTGCTTGGTCTGACCATGAGCAATACTGTCGTAAGTTACGATGAGCCAACCCAACCTGAAGAGCCTGAAGAGGAAGAAGGTGAAGTGCTCGGCGAAACCACGGACGAGGAAGTCGTTGAAGAAGATACAGTAGCCCTCGTGCCTACCCAAGCATGTGGCAAGGGTGACTGCGGTTCATATGTTGCCCAGACCGACAACGGTGCTGGTAACGAGGAAGAACTCGACAGCGATGGAGATGGCGTTCCGGACAGTGAAGATCCTGAACCATTCAACCCAGATATCGATGGCACCGAAACAGATGATGAAGCAAACGATGAAGAAGCTGACGATGACAGCAATGCAAACTTGCTATTGTGGTTCATCGCCGGTGGCGGCATTGTAGTCGTCTGGTACCTGCTCTGGCAGCGAAGCGGCAAAGAACTCTAAGCCCAATCGCTCTCTCGTAAAAACCCCGCAGAAGTGAAATTTCTCCGGGGTTTTTACATTGGTCAAAAAGTGTTATTATAAACGCACCAAAACAAGACAAAAATGGCAAACATAAAAGACATCTTTATTCCGCATAAGCATAATGGCTATAAACCCCATGCGATTCGCACGACCGGGTTGATGGTTTTTGCCGTGTATATTCTTACCTTCCAGATAATATACAACTCCCACTCGAGTGGTGCGTTTCATGTCTTGGGTTATGCGACGAATATAAATAACTCAGCGCTTCTGTCTGGCACCAACTCACAGCGTGCCGCATCGGGCCTAGCTGGCTATGCAAGTAATGCCCGCTTGAATCAAGCCGCTCAGGCGAAGGCAAACCACATGATTGCCAATGACTACTGGTCGCATTATGCACCCGATGGCACCTCGCCTTGGTACTTCATTGATGCCTCTGGGTATAGTTACGCGCGTGCCGGTGAGAATTTGGCCTACGGCTTCTCAACTTCAAGCGGTGTAATCAGTGGCTGGATGGCGAGTCCATCACACAAAGCAAATATTCTCGATGGCGGCTTCGCACACGTTGGATTTGGTATCGCAAATGGAGCAAATTTCCAAGGTGGCGAGAACACTGTAGTTGTGGCTATGTACGGCGAGCCGCCCGTTAGCGCACCGGCTCCAGCGCCCGCTCCGAAGCCAGCACCGGCACCCGCCCCAACTCCAACATCGACTACGCAAGAAGCTACGCCGACACCAACCTCCCAAGCACAAGCGAGCGAAGCGCCGGTTGAAGAGCCGGTTGACGAAGAGCCAGAGGATGAAGTTTCCGAGGCACCTGAGCCCGAGCAGCCTGACGAGGAAGAAGCAGCTCTACCCACCGATGAAGACGGAAATACTCAGCGACTATTGGCTCAGCTTGCCGAAGACGGTGGAGTCGTGGTTACCGGTGAAGCTGCCGCAATTGATGCCGGTGATGGTCGAACCTCGAATGTAGAAGCCCTGGTGAGGGGCGACGCCCACTGGTCACTGTATATGGTTACGGGTGGCATGATGGCAATGGCCTTGATTTATTTTGCGCGACACCTCCAAGCCATCGTACAGCTCGCTGTCCATGGTGAGCACTTTGTGGTTGGTCATCCAACCCTAGAGGCTAGCATCCTTTACATGGCAATTTGGTTAATGATGTTCGCAACATACGGAGTGGTAGGATAATGGCACAGACAAAGAACCAAGCGCATAAACTCGAAATTCTTAATCTCTTTATGATTGCACTGGTGACGGTGCTGGGGTTTGTTTTTATGGATTCCCTAAACGCAACTATTGTCACCGTGGTGGTCGTGGTCTACTTTATTGCAAATCTAACCTACACCATGCTGAACCACACGCTGACAACCAAGAAAGTTCTTGAGTTTGGATTAGTAGCGCTGATTGTCGAATTTATCGCGCTTAATTACTTTATTTAATTGCAACGCATTCCGGTGACAACAGTTCTTGTACTTCATTCTGCAATTGCTGGTTGACGTCAACTTTAAAGGGTAGTCGAATCGCGCTTTTGCGGGTCTCACCAATCACTAAGATTGCTTCCTTATCGCCTGGGTATTGATTGAGTATCTTCTTGAGCGCAAGGAGTTCGCTTTCGTTGTCGGGTTTTTTGATATGCATATATAGCTTTACTGCCGGTATTGCCGGCGTCGGTGCCGCCTCAGGCTTCTTTTCCTTTGGTGGCTTTTTAAGCTTGCCGGTTGGTGTAAAGTCCTGCAAATCCTCATCGCCAATTGCCTTGGCCTCATCGACAAGCACCTTAATCTCCTCGGTGTTGTTGCCATCTCGGTCTTTGGTGTTTATTTTACCGGTTGCGATAATAACAGCGTCACGTTCCCACATTTCCGGGTTCTCGCCGTAGGCATTGGGAAAAACAATCAGCTCAAGCTCACCGCCTTTATCTTCAAGACCGACAAAGGCCATTTTGGCACCATTTTTGGTTGTGATCTCTCGCATCGTTGTAATCACGCCGCCAACAGTCACTTTCTTGTTGTCCATATTAGTGGTCAGCGATGATATCGCAACAGCGTGCTCATCAAGGTATGTATCGTATTGATCGAGTGGATGTTTTGACAGATAAATGCCGAGTAGCTCACGTTCCCATTGTAGAGACTCGCGTTCAACAGTCGTTGGGCCGGTTAAATCTAGCTCCAACTTCGTTACGATTGATTCATCCATGGCATCACCAAACAGATTTGATTGTCCACTCTCTGCCTCCTTTTGCAGTTTCTGTCCATACGCCAAAATCATATCGAGATTGAAGAGTAGTTGACTGCGGTCGCCAAACTTATCAAATGCACCTGACTTTATCAGACTTTCCCAGGCTTTTCGATTCACAATCCGCGTGCTTACGCGTTGCACAAAGTCTTCGATGGACGTGAACTTACCGCCCTCCTTGCGCGCTCGTAATATCTCCTCGACGGCACCGTTACCAACATTTTTCACGGCCGACATTCCAAAACGAATTTGCCCGGTATCCGGCACAACACCAAACTCCAGGAAGGATTCGTTCACGTCCGGTGGTAGAACTTCGATATCCATGTGTCGACATTCACTAATCTCAATCGCCAGACGGTCAGTGTCGTCGTAATCGCTTGTCATTACCGCAGCCATAAAGGCGGCCGGATAGTGCGCTTTTAGATAGGCGGTCCAATACGCAATCAGTCCGTAACACGCGGAGTGCGATTTGTTAAAGGCATAGTCTGCAAAGCCTTCCAGCTCTTTCCAAAAATCATCGGCGAACTTCTGAGAAACGCCAGCGTTATCAATCATACCGTTCACAAACTTAGGCTTCATTTTGGCCATCAAGTCCAATTTTTTCTTACCGATTGCCTTACGCAACGTGTCGGCCTCACCGCCGGACAAACCACACATATCGACGGCAATACGCATAACCTGTTCTTGGTAGACGAGGACGCCATAGGTAGGCTCCAAAGACGGCCGCATCATCTCATGTCCATACTCTACCCGTTCCAAACCATTCTTTCGGGCGATAAACTTATCGGTTAGGCCGGCTGTTAAAGGCCCCGGGCGATAAAGAGCGCCCATCGCTACAATATCCTCAAACACCTGAGGCTTAAGCTGCTTGAGATAGCGTTTCATGCCTCCCGACTCGAACTGGAAGACACCCGTTGTTTCACCGCGGCCCAGCAAGTCGTAGGTTTTCTGATCATCAAGAGGTAGATTTTCGAGGTCAATGTCCTCGCCATACACCTTTCGAATAATACGCGTTGCGTTTTTGACAATGGTCAGGTTACTCAATCCCAAGAAGTCCATCTTGAGCAGACCAAGTTCCTCAACAGGGTTCATCGAGTACTGAGTCGCCACCACACCTTTCTGCGACATTTCGAGAGGCGTATACTTTACCAACTCGTCCGGCGCGATGACCACACCAGCAGCGTGCACACCGTGTGAGCGTATCGTACCTTCAAGCTTTATTGCCAAATCAAACACCTGCTTGGCAACTGGGTTATTTTCATATTCCGCTTTCAGATCATTGTTCTCAACCAGTGAAACCTCCAGCGGAATGTGACGTCCCTGCACTGGCGGTGGCACCATCTTCGCCAATCTATCGGCATCGGCATATGGCACTTCAAGCACACGTGCTACGTCGCGTATCGCGTTACGCGCTGCCATTTTACCGAAGGTGACAATGTTGGCAACCTGCTCTTGCCCATACTTCTCAACACAGTACTGAATTACCTCATCGCGACGGCTATCCTGAATATCGATATCGATATCAGGCATGGAGATACGGTCAGGGTTCAGGAAACGCTCGAAGAGCAAGTCATACTGCAGCGGATCAAGCTCGGTAATCTTTAGGGCGTAGGCTACGATTGACCCGGCCGCCGAACCACGGCCCGGCCCAAACACAATCCCCTGCTCCTTACCCCAGACGATAAAGTCCTGCACAATCAGGAAGTAGCCCGGAAATCCCATTTTCATAATTGTGCCAAACTCGTACTCTGCTCGCTCGAGAATCTCCTTGGGTAGTAGCTTTTTACAATCAGCTGCCGCGCGTGGCTCCTTCTGCATTTTGTCTGGCAGATACCGTTCAATCAGGCCGTTGTAGACAAGCTTCTCGAGGTAGTCTTTCTCTGTTTTCTCGCCCTTCGGTAGAGGGAATTTAGGAATCAAAATATCGCCAAGCTTTATGCTCACCTCACAGCGCTCGGCAATTTCGCGCGTATTCGTAATGAGTTCCGGCGTATCCTTCCAGCGCTCGATAATCTCCTCGGGCGATGTCACGTGTAATGATGTGTCCTTCAAGCTCATCCGGTCCTGCTCTGACAGGAATGACCCCGTTTGAATACACAGAAGTACTTCATGAGCTTCTTGGTCTTCATGCTTCAGGTAGTGCGCATCGGCGGTCACAACTGCCTTAATGTCGAGTTTTTTGGCGAGCTTCAATAGTTTTTCATTGACGCGCTTCTGTTCATCCCATTCGTGCGAGTGGTCTTGCAGCTCCAAGTAATAGCGGTCACCAAATATCTTCTTATGCCAGCGTGCTGCCGCCTCGGCCTTGTCGTCTTGGTCATAGCGTAAGTTTTCGCCCACCTCGCCACCGATACAACCGGACAAGACGATGAGCCCTTCATTGTATTTTTCGAGCAAGTCATGGTCGATACGCGGCTTGTGGTAAAAGCCATCCAATTGCGCAATCGAGCTGAGGCGCATCAAATTCTCATAGCCCTGGTTGTTCATAGCCAAAAGGATGAGGTGATAGCGGGCCTTATCGTGCGCAGGATCTTTATCCAGATGAGAACGTGCTGCGACATATGTTTCCATGCCGATAATCGGCCGGATGCCGACGTCATTAGCTGCCTTGTAAAAATCAATAGCGCCCGACAATGTACCATGATCGGTTATGGCAATTGACTCCATGCCGAGCTCTTTGACGCGGTCAACCATCTTTGGTATTTTTTGCAGTCCATCCAGCACGCTGTGATGTGTGTGATTGTGCAAATGCACAAAATCACGTGCCGATGGCAGTTTTGCGTCTGTTTTTTCAGCCACAAGCTTTCCCTCAAATTCTGTAGTACCAGTGTACCATTTTAATCTGTTGTGAAACTAAAAACGCCCGCGAATTTTAACAATTCGTGGGCGTTTTTAATAATACCGGCTATTTCTTCTTGGTGGTCTTAGCCTTCAGGTCCTTGAGAAGCGACTTACCTTCTTCAAGTGTGTTCTCAACATCTCGCTCCTCTGCCTCGAACTCGCGTACGGCTGAGATAAGCTCGCTGACTTTCTGCTTGGTAAATTCGGCACGTTGTGACCACTCGTCTAATTCAACCTTGGCCTTGCCCTTGTATTCCTTGGCAAGCTCTTTGGCTTCATCAGTCTTTACCATTAATTCTTTGTGCAAATCTTTTAAACGCTTTTCAGCCTCTTTGTTTGCTTTAACAGCAGCATCTTTGATATCTTTGCGTGTTTCTTTACCAGATTTCGGAGCAAATAAAATGCCGCCGATTGCTCCGAGAATAACACCGACAATGCCACCCTTCACCAAACCATTCTTTGCCATTATTTGTCCTCCTTCTTATTTCTTACCGTTTCAACAAGGTTAGCAATGAGCTTAGCCATTGCGGCCGGTCCGGCCGACTTCCTAAAAAACTCGCTGACATTGTCAACGTTCTCTGCGATATGTTCTGCTTTGTCAGTTATGCTTTTGAGTGCTCGCAAAATTTTAATCGTGTAGTAGAGTGCAATAATCGTAAACAACAGGACGACGGACATGCCGACCGAGAGTAAAATGACGAGATAATCTGTGCTTTCCATACCTATACTATAACGCGATTTGAGTAGCTTGTCAGGGGGTTATTGCTTGATTTTGTCTTGAATTAGCTTGTTAACCATCCCCGGGTTGGCCTGACCTTTAGACAATTTCATAACCTGGCCAACCAGAAAACCGATTGCTTTCATTTCACCGGCCTTGATGTCTTCAACTGCCTGAGGGTTATCGGCCAATGCCTGGTCCACAAATTTTTCAATTTCGGTTGTATCGGATACCTGTATCAAATTTTTCCGCTCAGCGATTTCTTTTGCCGAGCCACCATTTTGCGCGACTTCAAGCAATACTTCTTTGGCGGCAGTTGAGCTGAGCTCACCGGCCTCAACCATATCGTTCAGCTCACTGAGGTGGGCGAACGTAATCTGCAGGTCATTCTGCTCAACATCGAGTGTCACCACCTCAACTGTCAACCAATTGACTATGCGTTTGAGCGCCTTCCCGTCAGCCTTTTCGTCAAGCGCCGTCAGAACGAGCCGTGTGAACAGCTCACTTTCTAGAATGACATCGTACTTTTCTGCGGGAATCCCAGCATCTTTCAATAATGTGCGAATCTCTGGTGGCAACGGGTTCATGTCTTTGCGGACACGTTCAATTCGCTCATCTTCAATCACGATTGGCGGCAAGTCTGGATCCGGGAAATAACGGTAGTCGTGGGCATCTTCTTTGTCGCGCTGTGAAAACGTCTTGCCCTTGTTCTCATCCCAGCCCCGTGTTTCCTGCTTTATCGTCTCGCCGGCTTCAAGCAGCTCTGTTTGTCGCGTAATCTCATACTCGACTGCGCGCTCGACACTTCGGAAAGAATTAAGGTTCTTTGTCTCTGTGCGAGTACCGAGTGGCTCACCTTCTTTGGCAAGCGACACGTTCACATCAAAGCGCATGTTGCCGTGATAGAGGTCAACGTCCGACGCGCCCGAATGTTTAATCAAGAAATAAAGTTCTTTGACGAATGCTCGCGCTTGCTTCGCAGAATGCATGTCCGGCTCCGACACAATCTCAAGCAGTGGCGTGCCCGCACGATTCAAATCAACCAATGTATAGTCAGCACCAGCCGGATGAGTTGACTTACCGGCATCAGCTTCCATGTGCGCGCGCGTTATGCCAACCTCAAAACTCTCACCATCAAGGGGAACAGTGACTTTTCCCTTACCGACAATCGGTTGGTCAAACTGGGTTATCTGGTAGCCGAGTGGTAAGTCAGGGTAGAAATAGTGTTTTCTATCAAACTTCGAGAAGTGCGCAATCTCTGCGTTGAGTGCGATTCCGGCACGGATTGCAAGATCAATGG
The DNA here is from genome assembly GCA_052031955.1 of Saccharimonadales bacterium (SeqCode). GTDB lineage: Bacteria > Patescibacteriota > Saccharimonadia > Saccharimonadales > JBPEXE01 > JBPEXE01. The sequence goes on along the minus strand of JBPEXE010000084.1, from coordinate 2,436 downwards.
TTGCTTCGTTGAGCACCGGCAAAACGCCAGGCATACCAAAGCACAACGGGGAAACAAGTGTGTTTGGCTCGGCACCGCGCGCATCATTTCCAACAGCGGCGAACAACTTGGTCTTTGTTTTAAGCTGAATGTGACACTCAACACCAATAGTCGGGATATAATCGCTCATTACAGTGCCCCCAAATCTTTGAGCCCGGCCTTAAAGGCATTCAAGGCGCCTTGGACATGATTCTTGCGTAGCTTAACGGATGTTTCGTGTACCACTCGGTTGCGTAGCTTGTGGGCAGCCCACACCCGGTCTTTATCGCGGAAGGAGCGAGAAGCTGATACGAGCCGCTCACCCATTGTCTTGCCTTTGTAGCCAGATTTTTTGAGCGCGTCATCCAACAACTTATCAGCCTCAACAACCGCCTGCACCCAACCAGCCTCGTTGGTGGCTGCGGCATCAATATCCGCCCATTTCTGTCGGTAAAAATCTTTGTTAAGTTTACTGGTCCGCTTGTTAATTACAGTCACGACGAACAGGAAGAAGATGGCGAAGGCAATGATGCCACCAAGAATTATGGTTGTATCACTCGTCATGACGCCTTCTCCAAAATCGTTTCGAATGTGGCGGCTAACTCTAGGAGGGCCTTGTCGTGGCGCTGCGGCGCTTGGAGTTGCAGACCAATCGGCATGCCTTGGCTGTCCTTACCGCACGGGATGCTGATTGCCGGACAACCCACGAGGTTAGTGGCAACAGTCATGATATCGCTCAGGTACATCTTCAATGGGTCATCAGTATTCTCGCCAAGCTTAAAGGCCACAGACGGCGCAGTTGGACCGAGAATGAAATCAACTTCATCAAATGCTTTCTGGAACTCATCGATAAGCAGTGTACGCACCGATTGCGCCTTCTTGTAATATGCATCGTAATAGCCACTCGAAAGAACATAGGTTCCAATCATAATGCGACGCTTCACCTCGTCATTAAAACCTTCGGTTCGAGACAGCTCGTACACTGCATCGATTGAGTCGGCACCGTCAGAGCTATGTCCATAACGCACTCCATCATACCGAGACAGATTTGAGCTGACTTCGGCTGGCATTACGATGTAGTACACCGATAGCGCCATATCAATCTTTGGAATACTTATTTCTTTGACAGTAGCACCAGCCTGCTTTGCCTGCTCGATAGCTGCCTCAACAGATGCTTTTACTTCGCCATCCAAACCTTCGCCCATGAACTCTTTAACGACACCGATTGTCACCCCGGAAAGGCCGACATCTTTTAGATGGGCATAGGACGATTCATCTCGCTCAATGGTCGTGCTATCAAGCTTGTCGCGATCAGCGATAGTTTCCAGCACAAGAGCGGCATCTTCGACTGTGGTTGTAATTGGTCCAATAACATCGGTTGAGCTAGCCATGGCAACGACGCCGTAGCGCGACACCAACCCATAGGTTGGCTTGTAACCGACTGAGCCCGTGAAGCTGGCCGGCAGACGTATCGAACCGCCCGTGTCGGTACCCAGCGCAAATGGGGCGAGCCCCAGTACGACGGCCGCCGCCGAGCCACCTGACGAACCACCCGGAACACGTTCCTTATCATGGGGGTTCAGCGTTGGGCCCATGTCGCTGTTTTCAGTTGAGGAGCCGTGCGCGAACGAATCGAGGTTGGCTTTCGCGACGAGCACTGCGCCCGCTTCTTCAAGCTTATTGATTGCTGTGGCATTAAATGGTGCTTCAAAATTTCCAAGAATGTTGCTCGCTGCGGTGGTACGGATGCCGGTAGTCAAAAAGTTGTCTTTTGCGATGTAGGGGATGCCCGCAAGTGGCGAATTAAGTTCACCCGCTTTGAGTTGTTCGTCAATCACGTCAGCTCGCTCAAGCGCACCGTCAACGGTAGTAATAAGCGCATTGTACTCGGCGTGCTCAGCAATCGCGTCTAGCGCCTGTTGGGTAAGCTCGCGAGCGGTCACTTTGCCACTCCGTAAATCCTTAGCCAGTTCGGTTATGGTTGGCCAGCTCATTCCAGCACTCTCCGTACCTTCACGTAGCCGTCTTTGCTATCCGGGGCGTTCTTCAGCAACCCGTCGCGATCAACACCGTAGTCGATTTCCTCATCTGCCCGAGTGACGTTCACCAGCCCAGTTACCTGTGATGTCGGTTCAACACCGGTCGTGTCGACATCTTCAAGTTGCTTGACATACGCCAATATAGCATCCAGCTCCGATTGGAACTTTGTCGCCTCTTCATCAGTAATTGCTATTCGAGCCAAACGCGCAAGCTTCTTGACATCGTCAAGTGAAATTTTTGTCATACGCCCCCCATTATAGGGGTGACTTCAGGAGTTATGCAACCGCAAGATTACAAATCGAATGATTCGGTTTCTTCGAACGATTCCTCGGCGCCTTCAAATAGGTCGATTGCGGGTGAGTCGTCGTAGTAGTAACT
>JBPEXE010000083.1:0-3916 GCA_052031955.1 Saccharimonadales bacterium (SeqCode) | reverse complement strand
CTTGGCGGACCAGGACAGCAAGGACTATCGGTTCGAACTAGTAAAGCAGGCTGCCTGTGGCGAACAAAATTGCTACGTCATTGACCGCTTTCCGCGCTTTGACGAATCCAGTTACAGTCGTACCCAGTTGTGGATCGAGTCGGAGCATTACCGTCCGGTCAAAGCCGAATTCTATGATCAGGACAGCAAACTGCTGAAAACCATGGAAACCTCAGGCTACGAATTGGTTGAAGGTCAGTTCTGGAATCCCAACCTGATCGTGATGAGCAACCATCAGAGCGGGAAAAGTACACGCCTCGAATCCATGGAACTGAAAATGAATACCGGGCTGAAAACCAGCGAATTCACTGAACTGGCTATGCGAAGCTGGCGATGAAATAACAACAGACTCTAGACTTCCAGGTCCAGTGCTTCTTCATTCCACTCAATCTGTGACGTCTGATAATTTTTCTTGAACTGCCGGGGAGATTCCCCGGTCCACTTCTTGAACGCCTTGCTGAAAGCAGATGAGTCACAGAATCCCAGCATCAATGCGATTTCGGTAATGCATTTGTCGCTTTTGGTCAGGTAATTAGAGCTTGCTCATAAAGTTACCGGCCCCCGAATTGCGGTGCCAGTAACTGTTGCAGGAATTCACGTATCCTCCTCTCCCCAGCATAACTGGTGATTAACGGCATCAGCCAGCATCTCATCTCAGCATTGGCCTTTTTCCAGAGCCAATAAAAAACCCTGAGAAGGATCAGCAGGTTCATCACCAGAAAGATGCTGTTAATCCATGCAATCGAAGTATCCGATCGCTTTGCCCGAATGTAGTTGAGATTGTAGCCATTCTTGCCTTGGCCAAACTTTCCTTCAATCGGAATGCGTTGTAAATATTCTTCGCGACGCTTTGCCGCCTCGCGCTTCAACGTTTCTTGATTCGCGTCTGTTATTTTCTTCGGCCTGCCCAACGGCTTTCCAGCAAAGCGAATGCCGAGATCCTTGAGGTACTTGCGGTTATCCCGGCTGCCATAAATCGTGTCGCCCAGAACCACTTCCGGATAAGTACCATGATGATCACGATAGGCTTCAACTTGCGATGGCAGATCAAGCCCTTCATGAAATGCGTCCCAGCGCAAGTGGTCGATCCTGGACACGCCATCTCCAGTAAGACTGACGCTGAGCTTGGCTCCAAACTCCGTCGGCTTGTCCACTTTGCCGCGCATGATCGGGCGTACATAAGGTTGGCTGATACTTACGATCCGATCATCACATCGATTGGCTTTGTTGTGATACATTTCCTTTTGCTGTTCGTACACGTACTGAATCACCCAGTACCGATGCAACAGCCAACGTGGCAGTGGCAGCGGTTCTCCTTCGGGAAAGTGCTGTAACAACTGCTCGATATGCCCCAGATTCCGGCGCAAATACTGTAATTGCTGTTTGATGCCTTTGCGTATCAACTTTGCGCCGGGTCGCTTCTTTTTTACAATAGCGAGATAGGCTTTGCGGGCTTTCTGTCGATAGGTTCTGGGTTTGCTTTTCAAATCTGTATTCGCAAAGAGACTATCGATAATCCGTTCACTGAATTCTCTGGCTTCATTCAGCAAGCCCAAGTCGGTAGGAAATCGAATTGCCTGTGGAGCCACTGTGGCATCGAGTATCAATTTACCTTTGTGTCCTGGCTCCGCCTTCGCAAGTTCGGGATCTTTATCTGAAAGGCCCGGGGGCGCATTGTCATCATCGTCCGAATTATCGGATTTTTCTTTACGTGTTGGTTTCTGTTTGGGTTTCTCTACGGCTTCGATCACTGCGTCGTAAAACACATCAAATACCGACTGTCCCATCCGCTTTCGGATTTCGACAAACAGTGAAGGCGCGAAGGGTGCTTCCATTTGATAACCCGGAAGACCAACGAAAAATTGTAAGTACGGATTTTCCTGAATCTGCGCAACGGTTTCCCGATCAGAAAGGCATAGCTTGTGTTTGATGATCACTGCACCGATAACCAGTCTGGCATCTTTGATGGGTCGCCCCTGCGTACTGGAAAGGTTTTTGTAGTAGGCTTCGGCCAGTGCATCCCAAGGGATGCACTCACTCAATTTGACCCAACGATTTTGTTCATCGAGTGTGGTCTGAAAGGGCCAATCAAACTCTGCTATTGAGAGCTGTCGGGAGCTCTGAGTCCTGATCATAGGTGCACGCTATTTGAGGCAAATGGCTTGGTTTTCATGCACCATTGTAGCCTTCGTCGACCGTATTTCATATTAAAAACAAGGTGTTAGTTTATTTGAGCAGGCTCTAGTTATCAGCCGTAAACAAGCCCTGCAACGCCTCAAGGAAACACGCATTGAGTTTTCCAGCTCAATGCTGTTATCGGTTCCGGAAATTGACCCTGCTTAACAATGCTTACCTGTAACGACTATTGTCTACCCCCCGATGAGACTCGCTCTCTGGATTTTCAAATTTCCATCTCGATACTGCCGGTAACCGGAGTATGGCAATAGCACCGTATCAACCAGAGTTGATGCCACTCCATCGATCAGGTAAAAACCCAAAACCCAATCAAGATAAATTCCTCCTGGATTGGAATGAAGATGGCAAAAATCGTACGCCAATCCACTATATACTCTGGGTATACTCTCGCAGTACGTATTTTGCCTTTTCAGGTTCAGCGCTAAAGTCTGATCGGTTTTACTCAACGTGTTAAGTGAACCGCATCCGGAAAGACCTGACATCAAAAGAATTAATATTATTCGTTTCACTTGGTTGGATCTCCTTATCCAATTAAAAATAAAGTGCGACGCGATAAAAATACGGAGTGTGACTGACCGCTGCTGCACACTCATCAATTTGTGAGCCTACATCGAGATCATCATACGATCGAGGATAGGACACCAGGCCTCTGGCAATGCAATCGACCCTTGGTCACCACGAGCGACTTGAACGACCTCAGCATATGCTCCAATACGTCCATTTTGAACTGCAGTTTGACCAACACGAAATGAGCTACGTCCCACTTCAAGCAACCCCGTATAAACCTCGATGGGATCTGGGTGGAACAGGTCGCCTGCAAATTCGACATGTAAACTTGCGACAACAAGACCACAATGTGCTGCTTTTAACAATTCATATGCGTAGAAAAAGCGATTGCGACCTTCCTGGAAATACGCTGCCAAATTAACATGATTGACATGCCCAACCTTATCCAGATCGGAAAAACGGGATTGCATTTCAAAACAATATGGGAAATTTCCAGGCTCAAGCCGATCACGCTGAATACGCATAGCGATTAAACTCCGACATCAAGGAACACATTAAATTCTCTATTTTGATTGCCTTTAAGATACTCTAAAAAAATAACGAGCGCTGGAAATACGAAGACCGGAATACGTTTGAGGCACACAATCGACGCTTCGCCACTGCTTGTACATAAATCCAATTTCGCGTCCAATGAACCTGATGCAGAACGTGACGATTATGTGCTGATCTCGGTCCAAAACGTTAGCCTATTTCCAAATGGATCTTTGACAGACATATCATCTGTATTCCAAGGCATTCTTTCTATCTGCGGCCCATACTTGGGATTTTTCCTGTGAAGTTCATCGTGAAATTCTTGTAGTGAATCTGTTTTGATTCTCATCGCTGCTCCCGGACAGCAGTCACCGTGGTGCTCGGATAGATGAAGTACGCAAGCATCTCTTGATACTTGCATATAGAGAGGGAAGCCTTGTTCAAATCTGTGTTCCCAGTCAATGGAGAAGCCCAGGTAATCCAAGTAGAACTCTTTCGCTTTTACTTCGTCAAAGATCCTAAGTATCGGCGTGGTATCCTCAAATTTCATTTTAACTCCTTAAAATTACTCAGGTACATGCGGGCACATAGCCCCCTTATTTGTGCGCAACCGTAATGGAGCATATTTTGTGGTAAGAAGGAG
>JBPEXE010000082.1:0-3461 GCA_052031955.1 Saccharimonadales bacterium (SeqCode) | reverse complement strand
AGTGGGAAGCGCCGCAAAACGTCAAGCAACGTGGCGAGTTACTGATTGTTGGTGGCTCTCCGCACGGCTTTGCATCGGTAGCGAATAGTTTTGAATACGTAAAGGAGGCGGGGATTGGCCGGGCATCCGTGCTAATGCCCGATGCCACAGAGCACACGGTGAAGGGATTTATAGATAACATCGAGTTTCTGCCGAGTACGCCAAGCGGCAGCTTTTCAAAACGCGGCCTTACACAGCTGAAAGCCACCGCGAGCGACAACTGGGGCACATTATTGGCCGGTGAATTTGGGCGAAACAGCGAAACATCCGCCCTGGTTGAAGGTTTTTTGATGAGTACCCGAGGCAAGATTGCGCTCGCAAAAGATGCTGTCGACTACGCGACAACTTCTTATCCGCGACCAATTTTAAACCGCGAGAATACGTTGCTGGTTGCGTCGTTTTCGCAACTTCAAAAGCTGCTTAAAAATGCCGGCCTGGCAGACAATGTCCAGTTTGAGATGGGGATTGAACCCCTGGCGCGCTTCCTTGAGTCCTTGACGAAAGAGCACGCTGTCACGATTATTACCGCACATTATCAGCACCTGTATGTCGCACATGGTGGAGATGTGGTTCTTACTCCTCAGAAAGAGCCAGAGGGCTCACTTTGGCAAACCAAGACAGCTGCGTATGCCTCGGTTTTCTGGCTGCAGCACGACACAAAGCCACTTGAGGCCGTTGCCACCGGCATCTTTGAAAGTCTCAAAAACTAAAACCCTCACGCTTGCACAGATAAAATTCTGAGGGTACATTAAATCGCAATGACTACGGTAAATCTGTCCGACGGTTTTGACCATGACTTCGACGCGCACGCTGCCGCTTTAGCTGAGGCGCTCGAGCTGCGCGATGAGGCCCCGGAGAGCCATCGTGAGGCCTACGACAGCATTGCGAGTCATCACCTTGGCAGGATGGCCGTTCTCGCGCAAGACAATGAGGAGCTTGGTCGAAGAGCCGCCGGGATTCTCGAAACAGCACGAGCAGAAGCCGATTCTTTATCATTTCTTGAAACGCAAGTTGCAGCTGGAATATTACCGGCAGAGGCACTTCCGACGCCAACAATCCCCGCCGAGTGGGTAACCAATGCACAGACCTTCTTTAGTCTGCTCGGTCTACCTATGCCCGAGGTTCGAGTGATCGCAAACCAGGAAGGTGAGCTGGCAGAAACAAGTCACGAGATTGATGACCAAGCAGATACTGCCGCGCCAAGCCCTGCCCCGAGTGATAGTGATGTGCCAGGTCCAGTGACGACTGCATCCGAAGTAATCGATACCACAACCACAACGCCAGCTAATACCGGAGATGGCGTAACAGACGAAGAGCGCACCGGTAACGCAACCCCCGCTCCGGCCGAACCGGCTTCCGCAAACGCAGACCAGCGCGAGGCGGGTGATGAGCTTGTGCCAAGCACAGAACGAAATCTTGCAGAACTCGGTGAAAAATATTTTGGCCTGCAATGGGTGATAGAAAAGGACGGCGAATACTTTGTTATCGAGGTTGAGAAAGATACTGTTCAAGTACCTGGTGGCAAGGAAGTGCGACACACACCAACCAATGAAGTGGGCTCCAGCAAGAAAACTGAGATGCTCCTTCTCGTATTGGAACATGGTGGAGAAGATCTCACTAAAGCCGACCTGGCTGCGCTTGGCTATCAGAATGACGTCGACCCAGATAGCTCTGCATTCTCCCAACGGTTTAATAGTGCTCGAAAATGGCTGGAAGAAGTGTTGACGGTAAAAACCGCCCAGGGGACGGTCGTACGCCTGCTGGAACGCGTTAACAGGGAGGTCTTTAGACTTGGCGATGGCGTTGTTGAAGAATACGATCCGACTGACTTTGAAGAAGACCAAGCCTGGACTGTCGCAAACCACCATCGGTACTTTGGGGCTAGCGACGTAACTGATTCCGGCAATCCTGATGATGATACAGCAAGCGACACCACACCGACACCAGATACATCCGGCGAACAGAATGACCCGCTGGTTGCGATGGGTTTTAACTTAAAAGACGTCAGTTCCACAGAGGAACGCTATTTGCGCGCCATGCTCGGACTCGGTGCAGAATTCAGCGTCGATGATCTCTATGCCGCCTTCCATGGTCACGCGCTCGGTCATGGCGATAATCTGCAGATTGAAATGCAAGTTATTCGCGGGCTTGCTGAACGCTACCCACATATCATTAACTTTGAGACCGATGAAGACACCTTTGTAACTACGGTCGTCATGGCGAACAATCCTCTCGCGACTTCATCACCCGAGACAGACGAGCCAGCCAACCTTGAGCCTGAGCTGATTGAAGATGAGCGCATCGATTTTCTACGCCAATATGCTCTTGCGATTGGTGATGATTTACCGCGCCCACGGCGCCGACCACCCATGACGACCATTCGCAACACAGATATTGTTGAGCCGAACCTCGCGATACTTGGACTCGAACTTGATGATGCTCGCGATGTCATACTGGACGGACATGAAGCCAAAGCCGCAGTGTACCTTGCACTTCTGGATGAACCACTGACACTCAACGAACTTACTCGGCTGGTTGGTATCGAGCTGAAAACACCGGAAGCAACCAAGTTCCAGGATCGAATTACGCACGGTTCATTGAAGAAATCAAAGATTGTCGAGAAAACGCCCGGCTCAGAGACAACCGACGGACGGGCCGTCTACACCATTTCTGAAGCTAATCGTGACATGATTCTGTATTGTGCCGAGTGGCCAAATATCCGACCAATGCTGGGCGTTGAGCTTACCCCAGGCAAAGTAGAGCCGCAGCTGATTGATAACAACGCCGTTTTGATTGATTACTATGGTCGACGGATAGAATTTGACGAGGAAGAATGGGGAATGGTTGGTATGCTTATGGCCGGCGGGAAAGTCACCGTCAAACTCGCTCAAAAACAACTTGTAGACCGTTTCTTGCAAACTCCCGAACATGAAGCATTTCGTCGCAAATTCAATCGCTTAATGCGCATCCTCAGAACCAACGGCATCGCGCGCCAAGGCGACAACCATACTTATCAAGCTTCGCATTTGCCAGATGTGGGCTAGTGCCGTGTAGAAGCCTTGCTAATGGCAACCGTCCCAAGGTTAACAATAGCCGCAATGACGAAGACTGCTACGAACGGGTTGCCTACGAAAATCATCGTGCTCACTGCTAGCGTTGCCCACATTATCACCTTCGCAATTTCGCCATATAACTCAGTCATGAAAATATAGGCACTACGATTGCGTGACGCCTCTGCTGCGCGATAGTAGTGCTCGTTGTAGGCTACATTCAAAAAACCGCGACCCGCTGCATTGTAGAGGTCTGTGGAAACGGCGGCGCTGAGAGTATTGGCAAATGGCATGATTATCAGGCTCGTTGAGCGCATCAACGTTCCAAGGTATATGAAGCGCAAACTATGAACGGATCTGCCAACCAAGTAG
>JBPEXE010000081.1:0-1861 GCA_052031955.1 Saccharimonadales bacterium (SeqCode) | reverse complement strand
CTTCACCTTAGGCGGCATTGTTGCCGAAACCTCGATTCGTACCGGTGGCCAGAACATTGATGATGCAATTCGTGTGATGGCTCGACGTGAGCACGGTATTCGCGTCAGTAGCGACGAGCTGTTCAAGATTAAGTCAAAATTTTTAAACCTCAAATCTAAAGAAAATAACTCGCTGAACGTGACGGGGCAAAGTATTATCCAAGGCACTCCCAAGAAGGTAACGATTAAGCAAAAGCAGCTGCAAGGATACGTCGAAGTACCATTGGACAGTATTTTGCGCGCGTTCAAGAAAGTTCTTGAACAAACCCCACCTGACGTTATCAGCGATATCGCGCAACATGGCGTGGTGATGAGTGGCGGTAGCGCGCAAATCCGGGGCCTGGGCGATTATTTCTCGAAGAAATTACACATTGCATGCATCAAAGCTCAGCATCCAGAGTTAGCATCAATTAAGGGTGCGCACCTCGCATTGACGCACCTTGAAGACTATCGACGTAGTTTGCTGGCATAAAAACAACACATTTCACACTATTGATGTTGCCTTCCTAACAGATATATTTTAAGCTATATGCAATAACATAAGCTAAATTACAAAAAAGGGTGTCGGTAAGTGGCAAAACGTACCATCGTCGAGATTAATGGTAGAAAATATGATGCCAACACGGGTCAAATAATCACCAATACACCGACTGCTACCCCTGTAATTGACGGCTTTCGGGCGCCAGTAGCGGCAACCTCTCAACCGGTCCAGAAACAAGCTACTCGTGTCGTAAACACGGCATCAAGCAGTCACCAGGCACCGCAGAAAACCAAAAAGCTACACTCGGCAGCACTCAAGAAACCATATACACCGAAGACCGTTAATGCCAAGACCCAGACAGTTGGGAGACAGGCGAATGCACCTGCAGTAAGCGCTCGACCAATTGACAGCAGTGCCGCTGCGCGCGCTGAACGTGCCAAGGCGCACGCCAAAAGCGAACAGGTCGCTCGCTTTGCTCGTACAGCTGAAGCAGCCGCCCCGACCGTCTCACAGTTTGATACCGTTCCGGAAACTGTAGCTGCAGCGCCGGTTATGCAACCAATGGCCCGTCCACAAGTCTACAAGCCCAAACAAGAACAAGCCTCAGAACAACAGCCGGCCCAGTCCGAATCGACCGAGAAGAAGCCCGGTCTGCTTAAGCGCATGCGTGAAACAAAACCTCGGCTCGTACCCGTCACTATCGTCAGTGTCGTTGTTTTGGCATTTGGCGGTTATGTAGCGTATCAAAGTATTCCTAACATGGCCTTGCGAGTCGCCTCACAGCGAGCCGGTTTTAGCGCCTCATTACCAGGCTACAGTCCGTCCGGTTTTGATTTCAGTGGCCCTGTATCCTATGCCGATGGCGTTGTCGAACTCGAATATTCATCAAATAGCGGCGATGGTCGAAGTTATAAACTCATCCAGAAGGAGTCATCTTGGGACTCTCAATCCTTGCTTGATAATTATGTGTTAAACGCGAGTAACGACTATCTGACATTCCAGGAACGCGGCATTACCGTGTACGTCTACGACACTACCAATGCAACTTGGGTAGATGGTGGTATTTGGTACACCGTTGAAGGCAACTCACTCTTGACCAGCGAACAACTGTTGAAAATCGCCTCAAGTCTCTAGCATGAAATCGGTTCTGCTCGTTATCGATCCACAGGTCGGCTGGCAGCATCCTGCTGTCGACGATGTGTTTGCGACCATACCGGAAGCTATGCGACATTTTAAAGGACTACGGGCCGTAACCGCATACGTCAATGCCCCAGATTCACTGTTTGAAACGCAACTCGCATGGACTCGCTTTCGCGAGTCGTCGGACACTCAGCTTATTGA
>JBPEXE010000080.1:0-2546 GCA_052031955.1 Saccharimonadales bacterium (SeqCode) | reverse complement strand
AGCGCGACTTAGGTACCATGCTTTCAATCATCGCGATCATCATCACCATGCTGTATGTTGCCGGTATACGCATGCGCCACTTGGGCGTATTCTTCGCCGGGATGGCGGGTGCTGGGGTTGTCGCCGTATTGATTGCTCCGCACCGTATGGAGCGTCTCCTGACGTTTATAGACCCATCTGGCGACGTACAGGGTAGTGGGTACCATATCAACCAAGCACTGATTGCGGTTGGCTCTGGCGGTCTGTTTGGCCTGGGACTTGGCAAGAGCGTCCAGGCGCACGGGTATTTACCTGAAGCCGGCAACGACTCGATATTCGCAATTTACGCTGAGAAATTCGGGTTTATTGGCACCGTTGCGATTGTGGCCCTGTTCGGTTACTTGCTCTATAAGCTCGCCAAAATCGTGCAGCATGCACCGAACACCTATACGAGGCTGATAGCTGCCGGTGCATTTGCCTGGATTGGCAGCCATACTATCATTAACATTGGGGCAATCCTCGGCTTGATGCCGCTGACCGGTATTACTTTGCCATTCCTAAGCTATGGCGGAAGCTCACTTATCTTTATAATGGCTGCTGTGGGTCTTGCGCTTAATGTTTCGAGATATTCACTAAGCGATAGGGTTGTTAACAGCGAAAGGGCACGTAGTTATCATGCGAGTAGTCGTCACCGGCGGGGGAACCGCCGGGCACATAACCCCGCTTAAGCCGGTTCTTCACGAACTCAAAAAGCTCGATTCTAGCATCGAGCTGATGTTTATTGCACAAAAGGGCGATCGATTTGCCGATTTGATTGAACCAGGCGGGGATGTTGATCATGTCGAGTTCATTCGCGCTGGGAAGTACCGCCGCTATCCGGACGAACCCTTGCTTCGGAGGGTATTTGACATCCGCACACATGCACAAAACACCCGTGATTTGTTTTATATCGCGCAATCAGCCTTGCGCTCAAAGAAGATTCTCAAACAGTTTCAGCCCGATGTTGTATTTGGTAACGGTGGCTATGTGAGTGTGCCGGTTGGCTGGGCAGCCGGAAAGCTTGGCATCCCCCTGGTGATTCACGAATCTGATGCTCGCCCTGGTATTGCAACGCGTATTCTGACCAGCCGCGCCAGTAAGGTGCTGTTTGGTGTGCCGACCGAAACCACGACGGTCGGTGGCAAGCCGGCTCTTTACGTTGGCATTCCCTTGCGTGAGGCGTTTACGGACAAGCCGAAAGATTCTCAAGCAGAGATGAAGCACAAGCTTGGTTTTGATGCTAAGAAACCCTTGATAACAATTAGTGGCAGCTCGCTTGGCGCCGAAGCGATAAACAATGCTCTTATTGAGTCGTTCGACGATATCTTGAAGGTGACGCAAGTCGCGCATATTACCGGCCAATCTCATCTGGAAACAGTCCAATCGCAACTTGGCGAGAAGGCCAAGAATCAAGGCTATCAGGCCCTGTCGTTCGTTGAGAATATAGACCAATATTTTCGGGCCAGTGACATCATTATCAATCGGGCATCAGCGACCATTTTTACAGAGCTGGCTGTGTTGGCAAAACCGACAGTGCTCATACCCGCTCCACAGCTTGGCGATCAAATAGAAAATGCCCGCATACTTGAGGGCAGAGGCGTCGTTATGGTAATAGATCAGAAAAAAATCGAGGATGAACCGGCCCTGTTTGCCAACCGCATTCTTGAGCTCTTGGATGACAAGGAGGAGCAAAAACGGCTATCAGCAGCTATTGGTGAGCTCGCCAAGCCTGATGCTGCGAAGGATGTCGCCAAGGTACTCTTTGAATATGAGGGGTCGAGGAAAAAGTAATGCGTATCGGCGGCAAAAAGAGTGGGGGAGCCCGCCAAGGTACTGGTCAGTACTACAGAGGTAGAATTGCTCAGACGACAACTGAAAAGCAACGTGCTCGAAAGCGCAAGGAATACCGTCGTGCCAACTTGTCGAAGCAGAAGCGTAGGGAAGTGCTTACTCGCCTACAGGGCTATCTGCGCTGGGTGTTGGCAGCCGCGCTGGTGCTTGTCGTCTTCAATGTTATGCAAATCAAGAACCTGAGCTATGTTGGCCTCACCGGCCTGTCGGAAGGCGACAAAGAGGTGATTACTACCCTCACTGACGATTACCTATCTGGATCTAAGCGGTTTAAAACCTTCTTTAACCCGGACGAATATGAACTCTACCTAGCTGAGAACGCCAGCTTCATCAGTAGCGTAGAAGCGTCAACAACCCCCCTCTCCACCACGCTAAAGGTGCACATTACGCCAAAACAGGCTGCACACAAGTACACCAAGAAGCAAGGCTCAACAGAGGCGGACCTCTGGGTGGCAAAGGACGGTTCGATAATTAACCTCACCACCTCACAGCTCGAGGATATGGGGCAAGATACCCCCGTTACAATTATTGTGGACTCTACCGACATCGATTATGTTGCCGGTGACCAATTGCTACCCCTGTCAACGATCCAATTTATTGAACGTCTTACAGATGAACTAACAGATATAAATCTGACGCCCGACAGTTTCGAGATAGGGGAGAGCCCCAGGGAGATA
>JBPEXE010000008.1:0-6374 GCA_052031955.1 Saccharimonadales bacterium (SeqCode) | reverse complement strand
ACATACCTCGGTAACGATGCGCATGCGCTTGGCGAGGTGATTTCCGGAGCGGGTAACAATGGCCAAGACGGTACAGAAGGCGCCTATTCGAACAATGTTTTTGGAACCTATTTGCACGGTCCGGTGCTTCCGAAGAACCCACAATTTGCCGATGAACTCATTTTGCGTGCACTTGAGCGAAAATACGGAATAACAGATATAAAATCGCTTGATGATGGCCTCGAAATGGCGGCTCACGAGACGGCATCGCTCCGCCCACGCTAGCCGTTGTATTCATTTTGAACACCTTGTTTGTTGCCTGAGCACGAAGTTGATACAATAAGTGCATTAAGAGACGTTCGTATTATGGAGCAACTATTCGGATCAAAGACTCGCGTTAAGTTATTAGGGCTTTTCTACAAGAACCCAAATCGCTCATATTATGTGCGTGAAATTACCCGCAAAATTGACGAGCAGATTAACTCGGTGCGACGCGAATTGGCCAATATGTTGAGCATAGGAATTGTCACCAGCGAGAATCGCAACAACCGACTATATTATGAAGTTAATCAAAAGTACGAACATTATGATGCGCTGAAGGCATTATTTGCAGCTGGTAAAATCAAAGCTCCAAAAGAGGAAGGTGCGGCACCGGCAACCAAAGCGGAAGGCGATATGGTCCAGACGATTAAGGGTCTTGGTGCGGTTGACCTACTTATATATATGGGTTCGTTTACACAGGACACAATTACCGGTATCGATGTGCTGGTTGTTGGTGATGTAAACAAGACACAGGTCCACAACTTTATCGCAGACCTTGAAGATGAAGAGGGTCGTGAGATAAAATATGCCGTGATGCCAACCGACGAGTTTAAGTACCGTCGTGATGTGAATGACAAATTTATCACTATGGTAGATGCGGCCCGCAAGACCGTCATTCATGATCCGCATGGTTTGGCGCAAACAGTTGAAGAAAAAAGCAAATCAACAAAGAAAGGTAAGTAACATCCATGGAACTTCAGTTTAAGGGTGCTAATTGTGTCACGTTGCAAACCAAGAAGGCAAAAGTCGTTATCGACGATAACCTCAAGGAGCTTGGTCTCCCGTCTGTAAGTGATAAGGCCGACATTGCCATTTATACATCTCGCGAACTATTCAAGAACAGGGGCGGCAAGGATACATTCGTTATCGACGGCCCCGGAGAATACGAGATTAGCGAAATTTCAGTAAAAGGTATCCCAGCCCGCGCACACATGGATGAAGACAAGAAGCACACTGCAACCGTGTATCGAATTGCGGTTGGCAGTACCATGATTTGTGTACTGGGTCATGTTTTCGAAGATTTATCAGATGACCAGCTCGAAGCACTCGGTATGATTGATATTCTAATCGTCCCTGTCGGCAACTCGGGTTATACCCTAGATGCCAAAGGAGCAGAGAAGTTAATCAAGAAGATTGACCCGAAGATTGTTATCCCAACGCACTACGCAGACAGCAACGTGAAGTTTGAAGTGCCACAGGCATCTTTAGAAGAATTCACGAAAGAAATGTCAGTTACGCCTGAAAAAGTTGATAAGTTGAAGTTCAAAAACGACATTTTCCCAGAGAATTTAGTCGTCTATCATCTCGAACGAACTGCTTAATAAATAGAGAAGACCCTACTAGTCCGGTCGGACGTTCGGGTCGGGTATGTCCCAGTCGAATCGTGATTGCCATCCTGTGGCTGATGCGACTGGGGTGGGGACGATCCCCTCAATTGAGAATCTCGGTCAGCCCGAGACCCTCGGCCATGTCGACACGACCTCGAGGTCGGTGTTCATGGTGAAGCCGCCACCCGGCACCAGCATCAGATCGAAGTCCATCTGGGGGAACTTGAATCCAAGCTCCTGTTCCCAGGCGTCGCGCATGTTGCGCAGGACTGCGGGCATCCGATTGCGGATGGATCCCTCGATCTGCAGACGGAAGTCGGTCTCCGCCAGGATGAGGGTGATCCAGATGTCGGGTGCGTTCTCGGTCGCGAAGACCGGTGTCTGGCTGGGCACGCAGACGACACTGCCTGCCTCCAATGGAGGCGGTGGCTTCATCATCGGCATCCCTTCGGGACGTGGCATCGCCCGCGCGTACTGCTCGAACTCCGGTCCGAAGTCGTTCAGCAGGTCGGCGATGGACTGGGGCAGGTAGTGCTGCACCAGCCAGTAGCCGAACTTCTGCTTCGGGCTGGCCGGGTTGCGGGATGGGGGCATCCACGGGCCCTTCATCTCGACATTGACTCGGGGCATCGTGCCCTCCTTGATAGTCTCCCCTTGGGGGAGGCCAGGCACTTGGTTGCCTAACGCAAATACTTTACAAGATAATAAACATAATGTCAATGCTAGAACAGGGGTGCATACAGCAAAAGGGTAGTGTATAGTAGACCATATTGGACGGGGTGTGGCGCAGTTGGCTAGCGCGTACGGCTGGGGGTCGTGAGGTCGCGAGTTCGAGTCTCGCCACCCCGACCATATTAGTAAGAGGAGCAACAGATGACAGAAATACTTGGACCTCATATCAAAGCAGTTGCTTTAGACTGGGACGATAACGTTGTTGGTACGCTCAAAGCAAAGTCAGCTCAACATAAACACGTTGCCAGAACTCACTATGAAAAAGAGTTAACAGATGAAGAAATTCGCGAACACTGGGGTAAGCCTCTAGACGTGTTGGTTGCGCAATTCTACGGAACAGATGACATCGACACTGCAATGGCGCATATATTGGATTGCCATGCTGACTTCCCAAAGGAGTTATTTGCTGAGTCGCCTCGAGTGCTGGCAGCGCTCAAAGCAGCCGGGTTAGCTGTAGCGGTCGTTACTGCCACCAGTCGTACCAGTATCGAGGTCGATTTCTCCCATATGGGGATTGAGCAGTATATCGACTATGTTCAAACTCATGAGGATACGGATTTTCATAAACCTGATCCGCGCGTCTTTGAGCCAACCATTGCCTGGCTTGGCAGCGTCGGTATTCGTCCTGATGAGACAATCTATCTGGGTGATGGCTTGCACGATATGCATGCTGCGCTCGGGGCGGGGTTTGAGTTTGTGGGCACATGCAGAGGACTCGTCCTGCCGGAAGAATTTGAAGAGGCAGGCGTTAGACACATTCCACATATTGGGCACCTAACAGATTAGCATCCAAAAAAACACCCGCATTGAGCGGGTGTTTTGGCTTCAGTTCAATTGGCTACTACTGTAGCACGCCCTTTTTCTTAAGGGTACGGATTGCTTGAGTTGAAAGCTTCATAGTTACTTTCTTGCCATCCATCATGAAAGTTTTCTTCTGGAGGTTTGGCTTCCAGACTTTCTTGGTCTTTTTCTGAGAAAAGGGAACAGAGTTTCCGAACTGCTTGCCTTTACCGGTCACGTCACATTTCTGTGCCATAGTAGGAAATCTCCCTTAATATTTGTGATACCGAAGTATTCTACCTGTTTCACCTCTGTTTGTCAACAATAGCTGTCGTCTGTATACTAATGGGACGTATGGGAATTGATTTGGACGTTATTCTTGGGGTAGGCATTGTTATCGTCTCTGTTTTGATATCGATGACACTACATGAGGCAATGCACGCCTATGCTTCGAATTGGCTCGGGGATGACACCGCCAGAGTGATGGGGCGGCTGTCGCTTAACCCTTTAAAGCACATAGACCCATTTGCTACGATTCTGATGCCTGTCATTTTGTATATCGCAACCGGCATACCATTTGGTGCCGCGAAACCGGTGCCTTTTAATCCGAATCGCCTCAAGTACGATGAGTTTGGAGCTGCGCTTGTTGGGCTGGCCGGTCCATTAACCAATCTGTTTCTTGCTATTATCGGTGGCCTCTGGCTGCGCTTTGCGATCGGTCTTGATCAGGCAACCGTCGTAACAGATTCAATATTGCTGTTTATGATAGTAAACTTGAGTTTCTTTGTGTTTAATATGATTCCTTTTCCGCCACTGGATGGCTCACGAGTTTTATACGCGCTCGCTCCAGAACCACTGCAAAATGTGATGCGGGTGATAGAGCGCAGTGGCATTATGTTCTTCTTCTTGTTTCTCTTCATACTATACCCATTCGTCACGCTTGTTATCGGTAACACTGTCGAAACAATTGCGACCTGGATTCTTGGGGTAAACGTCTTCTTTTAATGAAAACATAAGAATCTTTACGGCGCCTTAACGGCGGAGTGGTATAATAGAATTACTCCGTTGAGCGGATTTGGTACATATGATTCCTAACAAAATCATATCGGGACTTCAACATCAGCGGTGGCCGTGGCTACCAAATGAGAAGACCCACCTCGTTTTACGAGGAATCCATATAACCAACCCCAGGCGGAGTTTTTAATTGGATTAATTCACCTCTGTTATACAATTGACTAATCATTAAAAATATACTATAGTTATACATTGAATCTCACGTCATCCCGACGAGAGACTTAGCACCTCAGAGGTACAAGACATGTCCAACACCGACGTCGCCACAACCGACGACACCCGCAGCGTCGAGCCCCTTCATCTGGAGCTCGAGGCACAACCGGACAACCCGAGCACCTTCGTTGGCGTCTGCGTCAACGAGGAGCTGCGCGAGTGGTTGCGCATTCATCGCGTGACCGATCCGGTGCTCCTGATCAGCCTGATCAGGGACGGCCGCGTCGTGGAGCGGTACGTCGAACGGCTGAGCCAGGGTTTCACGCACGTGGTCTACCCGGCGCCCGGCCGCTACGAGGTCCGAGCCACCGTGCTCTACTCGGACGATGCCGGCTTCGGCAAGCTGAAGAGCTTCCTGCTCCGTAGGGAGAACTTCACGGGCTACACCAACCCGGTCCACTGGGATACGTATGACGATGTGCATGGTCGACAGACGGCCGGTCATGTGCGGGAAGCCATCTCGGGCGAGGACCCCTACGACAAGAAGAAGACAATTCACTGTGTGGTCTTCGGCCATGAGGGAATTGACTTCGCCGTGTCAACGGAGGACCTGTACGAGCCAGAACTCGGACGATTCCACCAGTACGTGCTGAACACCTTCTTCAAGAAGTGGGAGGACACGTGCGACTGGAAGAAGAAGACCTGGATCTACGTTCCCATCCTGACGCTGCTGCTGCCGATCCACTACCTGATGAAGGCAGTGGCAATCGTCATCTGCGGTCTGCTCGGGCTGGTCTACGAGAACGGCTTCCGGCACGCCTGGAAGCCCGGACGTCACGGTGGGTGGGCGAAGGTCATCTCGCCGATTCGCGGCAGGAGAACTGCCTGGCTCTTCGCGCGCGAGCGCAACGAGGACGGGTCCATCCGTCGTGGTCACTACCAGGAGCGTCCGGCCTGGGTCTGGGTGGTGTGGATCGTCGGCATTCTGTCGTTGATCGTCGCGTCGTTCGTCCAGAAGGCCGACAGCCTGAACTTCCTGGAGTCGCTGCTCATCTCGACGGTCGCCGTGACAGTCATCGCGCTGGTGTGGACGGGCATCTACAGCTTCCGTCACAACGAGAACCGCAAGCAGGCGGCCAAGAAGCGTGGTGAACAGCGCGAACGGGGAGACCTGGACAAGCTCATGACCACACTGCGCGGCCTGGACTGCTCGACGGAGGAGCTCGACCTCGACGCCATCATCGACCGGCGTCGACGCAACCCCGTGGTGATGTACCGCATCGCCAAGGACAAGCGGTGCCGTCCGCGGGCCCGTGTCTGAGCAACATGCGCGAGCTACAAGCTCGGCTCGGTGGGCACTGTCTCACCGAGCCGAGCAGGCTCACACTATCTCTGAGGTGCACACAATCACTTTATTTATCACTCTAAGTACATATAATGTAGTTATGACACAAGAACACAAAAACGAAAGACAACTCATAGCGCGTGTGGTTGTAACGCGCGGTGACAAAGTGTTGATGGTGCGACGGTCCGAAACCGACTCGCGCTCCGGCTTTTGGGAGATGCCTGGTGGGGCAGTTGACCCGGGTGAATCGTTTGAAGAAGCGGCCATCCGTGAGGTGCGTGAAGAGACAGGGCTAGAGCTTAAAGCAGACGACCTTGTGTTTGACCATTCAGCTAGTTATGAGTTTGGCGGAACAAAGCGAATAGCTACGGTTTTCCGCGCAGAAGTAGAAAATACGAGTGTAAAATTGAGTCATGAGCATGATGATTTCACGTGGACAGATAAAAGTAATTTCAACAACTTGCAGCTGGAAGATCCATACCGTGAATACCTGGAAGATTACTTTAGAACAGATGAAAGTGAGCGACAATCAACAGCAATCGCTGATGATATTACAACAAACTATAAGCAAGATGGAAAGCTTATTGCATACACAGATGGTGGCTCGCGAGGTAATCCGGGCCCCTCGGCGAGTGGCTATGTCGTGATGGACGAAAACGGGA
>JBPEXE010000079.1:0-1927 GCA_052031955.1 Saccharimonadales bacterium (SeqCode) | reverse complement strand
GAGAAATTTATTCCCACCTAAACACCTTTATGGCAATCGCATACACAACCACTGTCCAGGCTGCAATTCCTAACAATTCAGGGCCGACATCGAGAATCGTATCACCATAGTTTGCGATGTCGCGTAAGGCATCTGCCACAAATGTCAGCGGCATAAAGTCGGTAATCGGCTGCAACCACTCCGGGAACGCTTCACGAGGGAAGAATGTACCAGACAGAAACATCATCGGGAAGAAAATGATATTTGAAACCGGTGCTGCTTGGTTGCCGTCTTTAGCCCAACCCGCAATCGCGTAGCCAAAGCCCATAAACAGGATAATCGCCAGGACTGAAACAATTAAGAAGCTAAAGATGTCGCCGCGCAGGTTGAAGTCGAACATCCAGATTGCAATCGCCAGCATTGTGAGGACATTGATGATGGTCATTGCGAGACGTGTCAGGGACTGTGCAATCAGGAACGAGCCGGGCTTGATTGGTGCAACCTGCAATCGGCGCAAACTACCGTCGGTCTTAAGCTGGATGAAGCCCTCGGTAATTGAGAACACCCCTAAACTCATGATGCTGAAGGCGATAATACCCGGTACCAGGTAGTCGATGCCGTCCAAATCATCCGATTGCACACCAATGCGAGTGGTATGAAATGGAGCCGGTGGTGCCTGCCCCAGAACCTCAATCGCAACTTGGGTATTAAACTCCTCGAGAATCGAATCAATCGTGTTTTGCGTAACATCACCAAAGGCTGCGTTGGCCTCATCAACATGCACGACGATTTCGCCAATTACATCAAAGGTGTCCGGGATGGTCACGATGGCATTGAGGTCGCCGTCTTTGAGTGCTTCCTCGGCTTCCGGG
Source organism: Saccharimonadales bacterium (SeqCode) (assembly GCA_052031955.1). Lineage (GTDB taxonomy): Bacteria > Patescibacteriota > Saccharimonadia > Saccharimonadales > JBPEXE01 > JBPEXE01. Next base: position 1,076 of record JBPEXE010000079.1, on the reverse strand, counting down.
AAGTCATCAATACTCGTAAATTCATCATCAATTTCAAAAATTCGTTGTGGTTCATCGTTGCCGTCGATTTTTACAACCGTCCGAAAAGCTTCGTCAAATTCCGTTGCCTGGGCGCTGTCATCCTCAACAAAGTATGCAATTTTGAGATTGATAGTGTCGCCTGAACCAATAAAACCAAACACCACTAGGAATAGAATCGGGAACACGAAGGTAAAGAAAATTGCCGTCGTATCACGGAAATACATTCTGAGCGACGCAATCGTAAGTGGCCAAATGGCTTTGAAGTCAAACATTAGGCGTCCCTCAAATCTTTGCCGGTTAAGTCAATGAAGACGTCTTCGAGCGTTGCCTCGCGGATAACCTTTTTCTTCTTGAAGCCCGTCTTGAGTAAGTCCTCAATAAACTTATCGGGTGTCGCCATTTTGATAATCTTGCCCTCGTCCATGATGGCAATTCGATCGCACAGGAGCTCGGCCTCTTCCATGTAATGTGTTGTGAGGACAATTGTGATGCCGCTGTCTTTGATATCTTTGATTAGCTCCCACATATTGCGACGCGCTTGTGGGTCTAGGCCGGTTGTTGGCTCGTCGAGGAATAACACGACCGGATCGTTAACTAAAGCTGCAGCTACCGAAAACCGCTGTGCCTGCCCACCGGATAGTTCTTTGACGGTCGACTTGGCCTTTTTCTCGAGCTGGACCATGGCGAGGAGTTCACGGGGGTCTTTTTGTTTCGGATACAGCCCGCCAAACATGCGTAACAACTCAACCAAGCTGAGCTTGTCGAAAAATGCTGAGGATTGTAGCTGAACCCCAATGCGCTTCTTCACCTCGTTTGGGTTTTTGGCAACATTGATACCGTCGAGCTCTGCGCTTCCGCCATCAATTGGTCGCAAGGTTTCTATCATTTCGAGGGTGGTCGTTTTGCCTGCCCCGTTTGGACCCAAGATACCGAATACCTCACCGCGCTTCACTGAAAAACTCACCTCATCTACAACGGTGGTCTTGTTGTAGCGTTTGGTAAGTTTCTCCACCTTTAATACACTTGGTGACTTGGCCATGTTTTAATTGTACCTC
>JBPEXE010000078.1:0-3037 GCA_052031955.1 Saccharimonadales bacterium (SeqCode) | reverse complement strand
GCTCCTGTGGCCAAGGTTGTTGAAACTCCTGCAGAAGTTGCCCAAGCAGTTAGCGAAGGCTTCGTTTACAAGGGTGCACAGCGACGTGAAATGCCGAAGAAGCGCAGCGCTCGACTCTACGAGTTTAAGGTGGCTGACGTAAAAGGATTCTTTACTGTCGGTCAGTACGAAGACGGCGTTCCAGGTGAACTCTTCATCAACGTATCGAAGCAAGGTTCTACCCTGGGTGGTGTGATGGACGCGCTGGCAATCAGCGTGAGCCACGGCCTGCAATATGGCGTACCGCTCAAGACATACGTAAAGGCAATGGCACACATGAACTTTGCACCATCAGGCATGACTGATGACAGCGAGATTCGTACCGCCAGCTCAATCGTTGACTACATCTTCCGCAAGATGGCAATGGAATACTTGTCATTCGAGGATCGACTCGAGCTCGGCTTGGCATCATTTGATGACATGCCTGACGAGCAGCCAACATTGCTTGATACGCAACCAAGCGTACAAAACACAATCGATGATGTGCCAAGTGTTTCTGACGACAGTTTAAAAGCTGATGCAAAAACAGAAACGCCCGCACAGCAAATGAGTGCACCGGCGCAACCACAGGTGGTCAAATCATCACCGTTGGTCGACGCAAACGCACCACTGTGCTCAAACTGCGGCAACATTACACAGCGTAGCGGCTCATGCTATGTGTGTACCTCGTGCGGCTCAACCAGTGGTTGTAGCTAAACCTAATGCAAGCAGTAGAAAAGAGGCCCGAGGGGGCCTCTTTTCGCGCTTGAAGAAAGACACTTAGGGTGGAATACGTTCTCATTGCGGTTATCAGTTTATTCACCAGCACACTCAGCGGGATGGCGGGTGGTGGTGGGGCGTTGATGACAGCACCGGCTATGCTCCTGGTTGGCTTCGCTCCAAACACGGTAGTGGCGAGTCAGAAGGCAGGTGGTATTGGGTTGAATCTGGGCGCCTTAACCAAGTTCATGAAACACCGTGAGCTGATACAGTGGCAGATGGCCGGCATTCTATCCGCCCTCGCAATTGGCGCAGCTTATGTTGGCACACACCTCGTCTTTAGCTTGAGCGAGGAAACCATTCAGAATGTCATTGCAGTAATTGTGCTGCTGACCGTGCCGGTGGTATATATGCGGCGCAAAGATGGCATGGTTGCTCGCAAGACGTCGGCTGTAGCGCACTATATTGGGTATTCCATATACACACTCATTTTAAGTATTCAGGCGGCTGTGGGTGGCGGTATTGGCACCCTGAACATGTTTATTCTGATGGGTCCGCTTGGGCTCGATGCACTGCAGGCCAATGCCACCAAGCGTGTCGTTGGTTTTGTGCTGACATTCAGTAGTATGCTGTTCTTTATTTCCAGCGGGTACGTTGATTGGCGGCTGGCCGGCACCGTGTTTTGCACCACTCTTATTGGCGGCTACGTGGGTGCCCATGTCGCGGTTCGCAAAGGCAATAACTTTGTACGCACAACCCTTGTTGTTGCATCAACTATTATGGCGTTTCTAATTCTGATAGACTAAGTCGTATGAAAGTGGTTATCCTTTATCGGCCGAACAGCGAGCATGACACTATGGTGCAGAATTATTTGCGCGAGTATCATCAGCGCACCGGCAAAGAAATTGAGCTTGTCAGTCTCGACACCAAAGAGGGCAGCGATATGGCACGGCTGTATGATGTGGTTGATTTTCCGGCGATAGCGGCCATCGAAGAAGACGGCATACTGGCCCAGATGTGGCAGGGTGATACACTACCTCTGATAGATGAAGTTTCATATCACGACAACAAGTCGTGGTAATTATTTCTTAGCTGCCGGCTTCTTTTTAGCAGGTGCTTTTTTGGCAGTCTTTTTCTTGGCAGCAGGCTTCTTGGCTGGTGCCTTGGCTTTTGGTTTGGCGGCTGTAGCTGCGGCAGTTTTGTCAGCTTCAGGTGCTTCTTTTGCTGAGCCGAATTCGAGTCGAGGCTCCTTGCGGTCTTTTGCGTCAATCGCCATGTCTTTAGTGGCGTATGGTGCCCAGGCCAGGAAGCCGAGAATAACACCAATGATGACATCGCCCAGTCGGTTCAGAATATAGTAGCCGTACTCAGAAGGTTCTGACGGAACGCCGCGCTTGAACTGGAACAAAGCAATAAAGTTATCCTGCAAACCAACAGTAATTTGCCAGACGGCAACCAGCATACCGAAGAAGAGTAGGCTCAAGATGCCGGCATGAATGGTAGTGCGTCGCTTCATTTCTGGGTTGCGCCAAAACACGAAGAGAATCGCAAACATTACCAAGGCTGCAACTGCAAATGTGATGACTTGCAAGAGGTCATTTGCGTTACGACACATGTACGATGTGGCCGCCTCAGGATCATTAATACACTTTGCGAAGATGTCGTACTGAATCACACTAATCAGACCTCGTGCGAACATGGCAGAGGCGAGTGAAGCTATCGACATGAAGAAAATAGACTTACCGAAACCGAATTTCATATTTGACTCCCTATCCTTATTGAGACTATTATATCCTTGCACAGGAGTTATGACAATTGTGTGCGTATCCAGAGATGGGTAGCGGTTATCAGCCGCGAGTGCGCGTGAGAAGAAATCGATTTTCGAGAGTAGAACTCACCTCAATCAAGTGTTCACGAATCAGATGCGAGTGGATTTGTGAAAAGCTAGATGGTACCGTCCAGTTTGGACTCTAGCACCCGATTTGGGTGTTTTTTTATTTCTTAGCCCAGGTCGCTGTGAAACGGCTCGCAAAAAGGAAGGCACATAAGGTGAAGTTTAAGCATGGTACTCGTCGCAAGGCGATTGAATACGAGAAAGACCTCGTACAACAATGGAAGCAAGACAAGACGTTCGAGCGCTCGGTTGAGCAGCGCGATGCGTCTAATTCGTATGTGTTTTATGATGGTCCGCCTTTTATTACCGGCGTTCCGCACCATGGAACGCTCCTGACATCAGTCGTTAAAGACGCAGTACCTCGATTCTGGACGATGAAGGGGAAGCGTGTTGAGCGTCGTTGGG
>JBPEXE010000077.1:0-2442 GCA_052031955.1 Saccharimonadales bacterium (SeqCode) | reverse complement strand
CTGATTGCTCTTCCACGTACTGTCATCCAAAATGCCACGCAAGCCAACCTGGGCTGATTTGATATTTGGTACTTCGATACCAACTGCACGCTGACCAGGAATTGGCGCTTCCATACGGATTGATGTAGCCGCGAGGTTAAGTGCGAGGTTATTCTCAAGTGCGGTAATCTTGGTAAGCTTCACTCCGGCCGGTGGCGTCAGCGTGTATTGCGTAACACGCGGGCCAATGTTTGCACCGGTCATTTCGACGTTAATCTTAAAGTCGCTCAAAACATCACGAATAATTTGGGCATTTCCCTCAACATCACCGGCATCAGCGCCACCCTGCTTTTTGCTCAGGTAATCCGCGGATGGGAATTCCCAGTCCGGGTCGCCGGCGATTGTTAGCGCCTCATGCGATTCTGATGATGATAGTTTATCGGCAGTGTTTTTAAGAGAGCTAAGTCGTGCTTTTTGAATCGGCACACCTTCGTTGAGCTTAAACTCAGCCGGCTCGTCAGTCTTGCGCGTTTCCGGCTCATCGCCGGATGCTTCACTCTTCTCGCGCTTCTTGCGATCAATCCGGAAGATGCGCAACAGGCGCGTGAGTGGAATTTTAAGCAAGAAGTGCAACGCAATTAAGCCAAGAACAATAAGCACAAGTCCACCGGTGGCTTTATCGAGCATGTTCAGAACCGCCGAGCTACTGATGTGACCGATGATTCCACCGCCACTACCCTCGTCAGCCGCAGCCAGCGAATCTCCAGATACAAACAGGTGCAGGAAGCCGGTGCTGGCGCCAACAAGAATCACGAGGCCAACAATCACAGAGAACGGTACCTTCTCAGCATCGCTACGATGCCTGCGAATCGCACCAATAATCAAAATCGGTGGCACAAAGAAGGCAAAAACGCCAACCAGCCAGCGCGTCCAATCAAACAGCTGAACAGATACTGTTCCACCGGTGCCAAAGGCACCAGCCATCATCAAAATCGCCAATAAAATAACCATGATGGTGCTGACTTGTCGCCAGAAACCATCTGGTAAGCCCGAAGACTCCGGAGGTGTCTCCTTCTTCGACTGCTTGGCTTTTGATGACCCTTTTTTTGCTGACTTTTTCTTTCTTTTTGCCATATGGGGTCAATTATACCACTTTGTTGAGGTGTTACTAGGGGGTGTACTCAGGACCTTCCTCAAGTACTTTCACATAGCAGGTGTCACAATTCACGCGCGCAATGTCATATTCATCGACTGCATAAATGACTTCTACCGTGTCGCCAGGCGACGTGGTACCGATATCGGCGTAAAAAGATTGGTCGGCCGGCACATAGCCAGATTCGTAATATACTGAGCGATTATCGTCAATCACAATGTACGATCCGCCGTCACACGAGGCAATATCGCCAAGCTGAACCTCACCGTCAACCAGAACCAGATTCTCGCCACAGTCTTTAAATGTCTCTGTTACGAGGCCAGTCAGCTTCTCGGTACCCGGCTCGAGCGCCTCCGTGTTATTGATTGTCGCATCGGCACTATTCTCATCATCAACCAGAGAGCTCGCCATGATTGTAATTACTGCCACGCCAACTGCTGCCATCACGAACAGGGCTACATAAAATAAGCTCTTCCCGCCCTTTTCTTGTACGTCTTTCATTGCCATTGGGTCGATTATACCATTCGCCTAGGCGGTGTATTCCCAGCCGGGTTGCCAGCTCTTGGTTTTACGCCAATCATTATCAATGGCTTCTTGCCAGGTCATTTTTTTAAGAATTACATCTAGGGCAAGTTGTGGAGCCTGATGCGCCACAATAGCGACATGCTGACCATCATATTCGTTTCGCAGCATCGTGACGAACTCGCGCATACGTGCCTCGACATCCAGGTAGCTCTCGCCATTTGGAAATCGTTGCTCAACAAAAGTCATCATGTCATCTTTAAAGCTGTGCAGGCCACCGTTCATGTCGCCATAGTTGCACTCGCGCACTCGCTCATCATGAATAATTGGGAACCTATCTTCAAACGCAATCTCTGCCGAGTCAATCGCGCGCTTCAAATCTGATGTGAACACAACATCAAATGATGGATCCTCAATTTTCTCGAGTAATTCTTTGGATTGTTGAATGCCGACTTCGGACAACTCCCCTGGCAACCATCCGGTCGCTTTGCCGGTTTCGTTGTCGGTTGTTGTGCCGTGCACGAAGTATGTAATTCTCACGCTCATAGACTCATCTTACGCCAACCGTTTTCTATATAAAAGAAAACCCAGATGCACTCTGGGTTTTCTGCTTCCTATTGGATGGGGTTCAGGAGCGAAGCGACATTAAGGGGAAGAGTCACTTCCCCTTAAAACTAATCAGACTGGTCTTGGCCACGCATCTCGGTACGACGCGCCTGCTGCGCCCGCACCTCACCCTTCGAGCCAACCACATTCACAACCGGAATGATGATTGGTGAACGCTGAGT
>JBPEXE010000076.1:0-12152 GCA_052031955.1 Saccharimonadales bacterium (SeqCode) | reverse complement strand
CGATAAAGAATGGTTGACCATTTTCATACTGCTCAACCAGCAAGGACATGTTGGGAATCATGTCCTCAGCAGTAAACTCTGGGTCGGTCGCCCATGCAAAGGTCGCATCGGCATCGTCGAGTGTAAGGTTGCCTCGTGCATCTTCACAGACCAATAGAGAGAAGTGCGTAAAGCTTTCGAGCTGATTGTCTTTGAACATGCGTAGGTACCCCTCGCCTCGGTGCTGAAACGTGCACTCCAGACCTGTACGACTCAGAACTTCGCGCCTGGCTGATTCGCAAATACCGACATCTACCTGCGGGGTGGCGTGCACGAATCCGCGCATACCAATAAGCGGATGTCTTTTGCGCTGAGCCAACAGCCAAGCACCATCAGTTTTTCGCCGAACCACGCAAAAAATAACAGAGTAGGCAGTTTCGGCAAACCAGCGTGCGTTTTCGGTAGTGCGTCGCCACAGGCGCCGTCCTTCAGCGGTCAGGTGATACCTGCCGTCCTCATGTTTATCAACAAGTTTGTCGCGAATTAAAATCTTCAGGTGATAATCAAATAACTTATTCTCAATGCCCTCAGGCTTTAACTCGGCAAAACGCACGCCATCACTTGATTGAGTGAGCGTATCAACTATGGATTTTTGCAAGTGATGTTCCAGCATGCAGTTATTATAGCGTGCTTGTTTGCTAAGATGTGATTATGCAAATCTATGTCTCACATTCTCGCCAAATAAATTATGAAGATGAACTCTATGCTCCTCTGCGCGCATTAGAGCCGACACATCAACTCATCCTGCCACATGACGCTACGTACGATGGCATGAAAACCAAAGACATCATTGCCCAGTCTGATTGCGTTATTGCGGAAGTTTCACTGCCGGCAACCGGGCAGGGGATTGAACTTGGCTGGGCGGATATGTCCAATGTGCCAATTTTGGCCGTGTTTAGGCCAAGTGCGGATATGTCGGGGTCGGTTAAGTATGTGGCGCAGAGCAGTATGCAATATGAGTCGACCGAGGAGCTCATTGAGATTATAGGCAACTGGCTAGAGAATCTGGCATCCAAGTGATAGAATACGCCTAAATAGGAGAGCGGGGCATGGCTGAAACCGCGAGACTCGATATCGATTGTGATGGGGTGCTACTCAGAAAGTATCCGTTATTGCATCCGCTCAATGCCTCGAAATACCCTTTGCCGCTGGTGCCCGGCGTAATCGAGCTGTTGCAGGGTTTTGAAGATGCCCATGGTGAAATCGGTAAAATTGTCACCGCACGCCCCGAATGGTTGCGCGGCCGATTGACACGGCGGTCGCTGTCCGATACCGGACTGACAAGATTCTTCGACCCTCTCAGAGATATAGTTTACGTTGGGACGGACGAGCACCTCAAAGCCGAAGCCATTACGCGAGCCCCATCTCAACCAACCGGATTTATTGATGACCATCCCGAGCGGGTAGGCGTGCACCTGGTCAACCATATGCGAGCAATTGAAGTCGGACGACAGGTGATTACTCTTGGCGTTGCACCCTCGAGTTCACAATCATCGCGCGTGGACGAGCTACTCAGCAGTCAAGACCGCGAAGACACTAAAATTGAGGAGCTGGACCACGGTCATATGGCCATCCATGTCGAGCATGGCGTCCTGGTGCTATCCGCATTTGCTCAGTTCAGCCAAGAGGGCGGTGAACAATTTGCTCAGTTAGTCCGCACTAACGACACCCTATATTAGCTATACATCTGTTGCGACATCTGTTAGAATATCGCTTGTCTTTCAGCCAAAATACGGTCCCTTCGTCTAGTGGTTAGGACATCAGGTTCTCATCCTGAAAACACGGGTTCGACTCCCGTAGGGATCACCAATTTATGAACATCACCATCGGTGGTGTTTTTAAATTGATATTTCCAGCCGGAAACGAATCCGTAGGGTTCGATAATCAAGCGAGACCGAGGAAAGCCGAAGGCCTTACTCGCAGCTCGCGCAGAATATACCCAAGTACTCCCGTAGGGATCACCAAGCAAGAAGCTCACCCCAGGTGGGCTTTTTGCTTGAACGCTCGATGATATACGACAAGCAATACTGCTTATCTTTGCTATACTTGGCTTAATGAACGCCACCCGAACGATTCGAATTATTCTCATCACCTGCATAGCTGTTCCCGTTGTGCTGTTCCTGTTCATGTTCGCTGCACTCGGCTTCAACGACATTCAGAATGGCAGAAAAGCCGGCGCTGTTGAAGACATTCTAAATAAAATCGATATCGCGACAAATATCACCGTCTTTAAAAATGGTGATGGCCTGACTGGCAATGGAGCTGGTTTTAGTTTTGATGTCGACCAAACATATACATCACCCGCATCAGCCGAAGCAGCCATATTGACGGAGCTTATCAAAACAGGGCTTATTGAAGAGGGCGTATTCCAGCAGAAGTACCTTCTTGGCACCACACAAAGTGGCGCAACCGGTGGCGATACAGTTATCGCCAAGATCGATAGCACATATTACGACAACGGCTCTGGCAGTATCCGCTTTCAGCATACGCTTGTAAAAGAAACAACCTGCAAACTCTCAGGAAATTCGCCTGTCTGCGGACCAAAAAACACCACTCGAAAAGAATATGTTGAAGAGCTTTATGAGCGTGGCGCTGTGAGTGAAGTCCGCGTCAGCGGCAACCTCATTCGCTAAGTTTAAGCTCCATCATCTACAACAATCCAGCCCCAAGGTTCGAGCTGTATTGGTGTCGATTCTGTTGGCTTGCTGGAAAAAAGAATCTGCTCGGGGTCAAACGAAACATCAACATCAACCGGCTGGTCGCTGAAGTTGACCATCAACAACAATGCGCCAGTATCGCATCTGATTTCCAATGACAAGATCGGGCCATCTTCATCAGAAAGTTCGAGTTCTCGCCACGCGCATTCGCTTGACTGCAGGGATTGAAGCGCACCTCGCAGCTCTGCGTAAAAGTGTGCGATATTCTCGTCAACTTCCTCATGCAGTGTGCGTGCAATCTGTACGGGAGGGAGGTAGCGAGCACCCTCAAACTGACCATCGAGATAGAGCTTCCCGGAAGGCAGCGCGGCAAGGAGCACTGCGGCCAGCTTGGTGCGCGCCGGACTCACTAAGCTCAGCATCCGCGGTTCGTCATGGTTTTCGAGAAATCGGACCAGCTGGTTCTCATAAGGCTTCACTTTATGGAGGTGGGCACGCAACGTCTGAGCATCACCTTTGCGCATCTCGTCGTAGAAGTCCTTGTCATAGCAAGCGTCAAAACCCAGCTCTAGCAGTTGCGGCTGCATGTCCCAGTACGCCTCGGCCATCATAAAGAAATCACCACGCAAGCCATGACCAACCTCAATCACATCTTTCCAAAACTCGGTTTTTGGTCGGCCACCGGCACGCTCACCCCATGTTTCGGCAAACACATCACTGAGCATCAACATAGCCATGTCGCATCGCACACCATCACAGTGCTGGGCGATTTTGGTGAGTTCCTCTTCAACCGCCAGGCGCAGAGCGGGGGAGAAGGCGTTCAGCTGCAAGGTGTCACGCCAAGGCGCATACTGAGGGTCTTTACCGCGCGCGATGACGGCGTTGTGCGTAGCGAAAAAGGCCTCTTCATTCTCTGCCTCGGATTCTTCTCCGAGAATAAAATACTCAGGATGGGACACCACCCAGTCATGGTCGGGCCCAACGTGGTTCGGAACATAATCAAGCATCATCGCGATGCCGCGCTGGGCAAGTTCTTGGCGAGCCTGTGCCAGCCCCTCGTTGCCACCAAACCTGGCATCAACCGTATAGCTTTTTATGCTATAGGCAGAGCCAATCACGTCTTCCTCAGTTGAGCCTTCAAAGGCATGAACATATTCGCGGTTTTTCCGAGCCATCTGCATCCCAATACGGCTTCGCTCCCACACACCCATGAACCAAACCACATCAACATCAAAACCGGCAATACGGTCGTACTCTTCGGCAGGAATGCAACTTAAGTCTGTATCGTCGCCATAAATATCTTGCAGTCGACTGATGAAGGTTGCGGTATTGATTTGATAGATGCGGGGGGAATTGGGGATTCGCATACCAACACTATATCAGTAATTAAGCATAACCGATTCAGGGATGCGTCAGGCGTATATTCGTGCGATAATAAACCGTAATTTGTTTATGAAGAAAAACCTCACACTCACATTCAACCGATACGCAGGCTGGTTCCTGATTGCTGTCCTGGTCCTCATACCGGTTATTCGTTGGTTCCAGATAAATTCATTCGACTTGAGTTTAAATAGTGGCTTCGCCTTTTTCTCAATGGTGGGACGCCTGGCCGGACTGGTTGGTATTGTTCTGTACGCTATCAACTTTATTCTGAGCACACGACTGCGCTTTTTGGAAGACCTGTTTGGTGGGCTGAACCGAGTCTACATTGCGCATCACATTGTCGGCGGTATTGCCCTTATAGTGCTTCTAGCGCACCCCTTGGCGCTCACTTTTCGTTATGTGCCTGATCAGCTGGCGCAGGCAGCCGACTTTATAGGGCCCGACATATCATCGCCAATAGACTGGCCGCTCAATTATGGCTTTGTCGCGTTTAGCGGCATGGTGTTTTTGCTTATCCTGACGTTCTTTGTGAAGTTGCCATACAAGTTCTGGCTGTTCACTCACAAATTTCTGGGACTAGCGTTTTTGTTTGGCGGTTTGCACGCCATGCAAATCCCGAGTGATACCAGCAGCGATGACTTTATGCGACGCTATATTTTTGTGATGATTGCGCTCGGCCTGATTGCCTTTACCTATAGAACGCTTTTGTCGCGCATTTTCGTACGTCGAGATGAGTACATTGTTAAAGACGTGAAAATGGTGGCCAATGACGTTGTGACTATAACCATGCAACCCATCAAGCACCTCCTCAGCTACAGGCCAGGGCAATTTGTATTCATCAGCTTCGAGCAGGATGGAATTGATAACGAATCGCATCCATTTTCAATCACCACAGCACCCAGCGAGCAACCCGATAAAGAGCATATGGACTTAGCCGTAACGGTTAAGGCTCTCGGCGATTTTACAAAGACACTTAAAGACATCAAGCCGGGTGCCAAAGCCAAAGTGGAAGGCGCATTTGGAAGATTTACCAACACTCGATACACCCAACCAAAACAAATCTGGATTGCCGGCGGCATTGGCATCACGCCTTTCATCAGCATGGCCAAGAAGCTCGCGCACGACGCCAATAAGAACCAAAAGCAACCTTTTGACATCTTTATGTTCTACTCGGTCAAGAGCCAGTCAGAGCTGGTAAATCATGAGGTCTTTCAACAGTTTAGCGATGCCGATGATTTGGCCTTTAGTTACGAGAGCTTTATCAGTGACGAGAAGGGAAGCTATATTTCAGCACAGTATGTTAAAGAGCAGGTTGGCGAGCTAAAAGATTCAGATATTTTTATTTGTGGACCACCAGCGATGATGAATTCCCTGCGCAAGCAGTTGATTGAATTGGGCGTTAAGAAAAAACATATTCACACAGAGGAGTTTTCAATCCAATGAGACTAAAGACAATCGTAGCAATTGCACTGGGCATATACGTAATCGGGGCGGGTGGTGTCTTCATTGCCGGTACATTTTTTGCCGAAGAAGAAACAGCCGCTCCAATCGTAGAAAATATACCTGTCGAGGAAGCAGTGCCCGAGGAGGCAACGAGTGTCGACGAAACTGCAAGCGAGGAAGAAGTAGTAGCATCCGAAAACGACACACCAGCACAAACCACACCAGAGCCAGCAGCTCCTACTTGCGGAAGCGGCGGATCATGCACGGCACAACAAGTCGCCAATCATAACACTCAGGCTGACTGTTGGGTAATCTATAACGGTGCTGTGTACGATGTCTCAGGCTATGTGAACGCTCACCCAGGTGGTGCAGATGCCTTTGACTTCTCGACATGCGGTACGGACATCGCAGCTCAGCTTACCGGTCAGGCTGGCTCGACTTCGCAACCAAAACGAAAGCAGCACAGCAGTAGTGACCTTCAAGTGCTTGCAAACTTCTACGTCGGCGCACTGGCACAATAATCTACTTAATGATTACCACTTTTCCAAGTGCGCGTGAAAAACCGGATTTTACACCCTCGGCTTGATAGGTTTTTATCAACACCCACTGACCAAAGCCAAGCAGGATTAACGATTCGCCCAGTAAAGAATGGTCGAGTCCAAAATCGAACGCATCAGCAGACATTATAGTGATAATCATTCCGACGATAATCTCAACCAAGGAAACAATTCGGAATAACTGCCAGGTGCGTTGGTTTCGGCCACGACGCGTTTTGCGCAAGAGGATATCAACCAGTACCGTTAACGACATGCTCACGCCAGCTAGCGTAAACCCGAAGTAATGTAACCAGGTAACACTGTCCTTCCAGCCCAAGGGGAGGAAGGCAACCATATACAGCCCTACAATGATGAGTGTGATGAGCAAGGTGATGAGTCCCGGATTCTTCATGGAGCGCTCCAAGTAATTACGCCAGCGCCACAACCCATAGGCACCCGCAAAAAGCCCAGCGGTGAAATAAGGCGAGGTCCGCACGTCGGTGCCAAAGTCACTAAAAGCCGTTGAGACGTCACGTAATTCGGGGCGGATTGCAAAGTTAATCAGAATCGAGATAAAGAGCATCACTAAACCAAAAATACCCCAAAATCGGCCATTGAGCTTTCGGAGCATTCTTAGCAGTAGAATTTTATCGGCGACGAGCTGAATTTTACGTGTTTTAAGAGTAATACTGTACTTTTTGGCTTTTGCCATACTGCTTATTCTAATCTGTCTCTCAGGCAAAGTACATGATAGGTGTGGCATTTGCTATAATGGGCGTATATTTAATCAAAAATAAAAGGTTCACCAATGAAAAAACTAGACCAAAAAGGCCTGACTGGACCAGTTGAGATAGGCCTCATCGCTGTATTCGTGTTGTTTGTCGGATTCGTGGCATATCGTATCGGCAACGCACGCAATGACAGTAGCGCCAATAACGCCAACACTGCCGCTGACCAAGATGCCAGTGAAATCGAGCTCAAAGAAACAGAAGCCGACGAGGCAAAAGAAGTCGATGTCCCGGCCGAGGAAGAGAAGCAAGAAGCGGTTGAAGCAGAAAAAGAAGAAGTTACACCCGAACCGGTAAAGACAACCACTCCTGAAGTAAAGAAGGAGCAGCCGGTCGAAGAACCTGTCAAGAAAGAGAAGATTTACGTTGACTTCACCAGCGCAACAGCTGAGCAGGTTGAGTCAGTCGTCAATGTTCGCGCAACACTTGAGTCAAATCAGTCGGGCGAATGCTGGATGAAACTCTACCGAGAGGACCAACCAAAGGTAAAAGATTCTGTGACGCTCAGCAACGCAAAAGTTTGCGAAACTACCTTTAATGTCGCCGACATTCCAGTCGCAGGTGAGTGGGAATTGCATGTCTGGTTTGCCGGTAAAGACGGCATCACCGAAGGCTACTACAGCAAGACGTCTGTGAATATCGTTAAATAGGGCTTACTGCTGCGGAGTATTCTGTGGTGGCTGGTTTTGGTTCGGGTTGGCAACCGGTTGCTGTTGCTGTGGCTGTGGCATCGGCTGGACAGGCTGCTGTGGAGCCTGTGGCTGCTGAGGCGCGAGCTGAGCAGCTTGCTGTGGCTGTTGTGCCTGTTGCTGGATTGGTTGAATCACGCTCTGTTGCATCTGCGGGTAAGGGTTAAAGTTGACATTTGGCTGCGCAATCAACTGATTGGCGGCATATGCACCTTCCTGATAGCGAACATTCGCTGAGAATGGGTTGACCGGGTACGCAATACCAACCTGTTCACCCTTGCGCCGATGCGCATACAAGGCAAAGAACGTTGCCAGGATGATGAGCGGCAACGTAACCGCACCGCCAATCGCAATTGCGCGGAATGGTAGACCGGGCTCAAGACTTTCGCCAAGCTCTACCTTCTCGTTTGCGACATCCCTAAATGAACCCGAAAGATAGCTGAGGCCGTAGATTTCTTCAAACTCGTCAATGCGCTCGATTGCAGTTTTGTAGTAACCGATTGAGAAGTTTTCTATCACCTCATTCCATTTTTGGGTTGCCTCGTACTCTTCAACGTCAAGTGTGATGTTTTCGTTATCGAGCAAAGCTTTAAAGTCAGCCACATCGCGCATAACGCCTGACTCACCAAAGCAAGCCCATTCGTCGTCACAGTTATAGCCAACCGCACCATAGGTCGCCAGACCAACGACGTTTCCATCGCTATCAAACGACGGACCGCCACTGTTGCCGGGTGCAATTGGTACATCAGTTGAAATGAGCTTGCGCTCAGAGACTGTTTTATTATCAAAGCCAATCTCAATGACCTTGCCTTGTGTCGCCGATGCGACAGTGCGGCTCTCGGTGGTCGATAGGCCATCGTCAACAAAACCGGGGAAACCAATAGCCGTCACCAAGTCGCCTGTGCCAACATTCTCGATGCCGCCAAGCTCTACCGTCACGGCAGAAGATAAATCGGCCTTGAGAAGTGCCACATCAGACGCGGTTTGATTCGTCAAATCGGCCCTGCGCTTTTTGAGTATTGAGGGGTCAAAGTCGTAGTCAATCAGCTCAGCTGAAATAACGGTATCCGAGTAATCAAAGGTGAGCGGAAGGTTCTTGCCATCGAAAGTAATCGGATCATCTGAGAGCTGTATGGCATACGAACGCTCTTGCTCATTGGTGCGAATGTACTCATCGGGAATTATGTAGATACTGCTCTGTAATTGCTGTGCGGCATAGGTGCTGCCTGCCAGAAAATCCTCGACCATTTGACGGCCAAGGCCCGGACTCACAATACCGGCTGCCTCCAAATACTGACCGTAGAGTCGAAGTGTTTCAGGCCCACTTCCCAGCAGGGGCATGAGCAAATCTGCATCGCCCATCAACGCGACGTGGCCGTTGGTGCTGATGTAACCGTCTTCACTCACTATTGAACCGCTCCCGATGCCACCATTACATATCAGCTGAATGCTAATCCCGACCGATTTGTCTGGCATGAGCAAATCCATATTTCGACAATCAAAATGTGCTACGCGTACGGTAGCGATTGCGTTCCGAGCGACAACATTGAGAATTGTTGAGCGGCGGAGCTTACTCCCATCGGTTTTTATCGAGTCATCCGGCAGTGATTGGCTGGCTTGGGCCGCTGCATTCAGTGCCGTACCGCCACCAGCAAGCTCAACAGGTCCGGCATCCAAGCCGAAAGTATCGCGAATCGGAGGGGTGTATGTCACCGATTCAAGAACCGAACCAAGCTCCTGTAGCTGACCCCCAGGCAGATTACGAGAGTAGCGCAAACTGGCTACGTACGGTACATCATTCTGAACCGTAACATACACATCCTCTTGTGTGCCGGTGATGCCATAGGTGCTGGTTATCTCATACGACACCACATTGTATTCAGTTTCACCAATCGTGGTTGTGCCGCTATCAATCTCTTGTAGCTTTTCACCGGTTCTGGTTGCAGGCGTGAACTCGGCATGCAAGGCAGCAGTGTCATCATCCGTATTGTGCTTTTCACGTAGTTCGGACAGGTATTGCGGCTCAATGTTGGTAGAAATAGTGAGCTGACCTTCGGCTTCAACCTCGGCGTAGTACTCACGTGGCGCATCATCACGAGGTGTAAACGACATTTGCGAGAAATTCGCATATTCGCCAAGCTCGTCTTCAGTTGCCTTGGTTTGCCCATCGTCGCCGTCAACCACAGCTTGCACGTCAAGCAGCGCACTATTATATGTCGCCGCAAAGCCTTGCCGCGATTCAATCAGCTCAGCATCTGAGTCTTCCTCAGATACGTCCAGCACCTCTTGGAGCGCATCGTCCCCACGATCGCTGTCGCCTTGTTGACTGCCAATGAGCATGACGGCAACCACTGTCAAACCGAGCAGGACTACACACCAAAGAATTATTTTACGCAGCAACTTATAGCGTTGCATGTGTAACTTGGCGTCTTCAGCGAGCTCATCGTCACTTGGCTTGGGATGCTTGGTTTTTTTGGACTTGCGAGACTTTTTGTTCGAAGGCCCGTGGTGGTCATCTTTGATCTCTGGCTTTTTCTTATCGTCAGCCTTCTTTTTGAGCGCTGCGTCAACCTCACTCAGCTTTATATGAGATTTTTTTGATTCATTAGACGAAGATTCATCGCCTTTAGAACTTTTCTTAGCCATGATATAAATACCCCTTGAGAATTAACTACAGTATAACAGGGTAATGCTTATTCATGCACACAAAGCTTAACCAAAATGAAATCAATGACTTTCAGGCGATGATACTGGCTCGAGGAGAGGAACTCTACCGAGATATGCCCTGGCGGAGCAATACCGAGGCGTATTGGATTCTGGTGTCCGAGATAATGCTGCAGCAAACTCAGGTAGACAGAGTTATCCCTAAGTTCCAAGAATTCGTACAGGCTTTTCCAACGCTCACCGCGCTGGCCCAGGCGCCTCAATCAGCCGTACTGAGTGCCTGGCTTGGTCTCGGCTACAACCGTCGAGCTCGTTTTTTACATCAGGCTGCAATAAAAATTGAAGCAAACTACGGAGAAAATGTGCCAGACAAGATTGAGTCGCTGGTGAAGTTGCCCGGCATTGGCCCAAATACGGCAGCAGCAATCTGTGTGTATGCATTTAATCAACCTCATGCTTTTATCGAAACAAATGTGCGTAGTGTGTATATAGATTACTTTTTTGATACCCAAACAGAGGTCACTGACAAGGAAATTTTGGCATACGTAACGCAGACACTGCCTACAGACAATCCGCGCGAGTGGTTTTGGGCAATCATGGATCTTGGATCAACCCTTAAAAAGAGCGGTTTAAATCCAAATCGCGCAAGCAAACATTACACAAAACAATCACAGTTTAGTGGCTCAAACCGAGAAATTCGCGGCAAGGTTCTGCGCCTACTGCAGGCGGGACCCGTAAGATATGAGGCCGTTCTGGAAGCCATAGGGGATGAACGAACGGACGCTATTATCAAGCAACTTATCAATGATGGTTTGGTGGGCAAGGTCCTAGATAAACTCAGTCTTGCAGACTAAACGGTATTGACCATTTATATCAAATATGTTATTATATGTTCACTATGACAATGGAAAATATATCACCAGTCATGGAAGCACCACCGCCAGCCGAAACGGTTGATGAGCAACTGGTTGCCGAAGCACAGGCCTTTGAAGAACGATTACAGAGGATACGCGAAATGGCAACGACAGAACTAGGGAAACACGCACTATCTCAGGCCGGAATGCCTGAGGTTTTTTTATCTCAAGACAGGATGGGGAATCCTCCTATGACCTTTGTCGAGCATGGCATCGCGCGCATCGCACTTGGTGGCTTATAGTTGCATATAAAATGCATCTCGTGATATATTTAATGTGCTTATAGATGAAAGGTACTTCTCATGTGCGGCATAATCGGTTACACCGGCTCGCAAGACGCAAAACTCCAGATACTCGATGGACTCAGTAAAATCGAATACCGTGGCTACGACTCGGCCGGAATAGCCGTGCTGGATTCAAAAGGTCAGCTACGTCTCGAAAAAACTAAGGGTGGCATTGCCGAACTCAGTCCACTTTGCGAATCGCTACCTAAGGCGCACGTTGGGATTGGGCACACCCGTTGGGCAACGCACGGTGAGCCGAGCACACTGAACGCGCACCCGCATCATGTCGGGTCGTTCACGCTCGTGCACAACGGCATCATCGAGAACTATCAGACTATTCGAGATCAACTTACCAAGCACGGCGTTGCGCTACGCAGCGAAACAGACACAGAAGTGCTCACAGCTTTGCTCGATTACAATTATAAAAAGCTGGGTAATGTAAACCAGGCGCTTGGTAAAACCCTAAAATCCGTGCGCGGGACCTTTGGTCTAGCGATTATTCATAATGAAACACCTCACGTATTGTATGTGGCACGCCGTTCCAGCCCAATCGTGATAGCCCAGACGAGCGACGGCTTCTTTGTGGCCAGTGACATCACGGCCTTGCCGATATCCACTCACCACGTAACTTATCTGAATGACGACCAGATTGCCGTAATTGATGACACTCTCACCGTAACTGACATTAACGACAATAAGGTTGAGTATTCAGCCGAAGAGATTGACGTTGAGCAACTCGAGAACGATAAGGCCGG